>CAYPHR010000021.1:0-21028 GCA_964410375.1 uncultured Anaerolinea sp.
ATTTTCAGATCAAGGTCTGGGAGGCGCTGCTCAACGTCCCCGCCGGCGCAGTGACCACGTACGAGCACATCGCCGCGCAGATCGGCAGACCGAACGCCGTCCGTGCTGTGGGAACCGCCGTGGGAGACAATCCCATCGCGTATTTGATCCCCTGCCACCGCGTGATCCGCAAGAGCGGCGAGTTTGGAAATTACATGTACGGCTCGGCGCGCAAGAAGGCAATCTTGGTAAAAGAACTCAATCCGTAGGTCATGCTTGCAGCATGAAAAAATGGTCACGTTCAAAACTGTCACGCTCAAAGCGTGACCTACAAATCAATAATAAGGAAATGAATGAAAACAAAAATCTGGATCGCTCTACTGGCTCTTTACATCGTCTGGGGTTCGACCTATCTCGGAATCAAAGTCGCCATCGAGACCATCCCGCCGTTCTTCCATGCAGGGATCCGTTTCCTGATATCGGGCGTCATCCTGGTCATTTGGCAGCGTTCGGCAGGCGTGGCAATGCCTACACGAAAACAATGGATTTCCACCGCCATCATCGGCAACCTGCTTTTGCTCGGCGGTAATGGGTTGGTCTCATGGGCGGAGCAGTTCATCCCCTCGGGCATCGCGGCGCTCATCATCGGTTCCGTGCCGATATTTCTGGTGATCGGTGAAGCCGTCCGTCCGGGCGGCGTGAAGCCAAACTGGCAAGCCATGCTCGGTATTTTGATCGGCTTCACAGGCATCTACATCCTCGTCGGTCCATCCAACACGGATGGGACCTCGCTCAATATCTTTGGCATCATCGCCCTGTTATCCGCCTGTCTGCTATGGGCAAGCGGATCGATCTACAGCAAAAATGCCGACCTGCCGAAATCCGTGTTGATGTCCACCGGCGCGCAGATGTTGATGGGCAGTATCGGCTTGTTCATCGTTTCCGGGCTGACGGGCGAATTGAACGGCTGGGATGTCACTGCCGTGTCCGCGCGTTCGATCTACGGCGTGTTGTACCTGATCTTCATCGGTTCGTTGATCGGTTTCGTCGCATACGGCTGGCTGCTGCAAAATGCGCCGATCTCGCTGGTGGCGACGTACGCCTATGTCAACCCGATCGTGGCGGTATTGCTGGGAAACTGGTTTGGAAATGAACCGCTGGAGCCGCGCATCTGGCTGGCGACAGCGATCATCATCGGGTCGGTCATGTTCATTAATAGCAAAAGCAAGCCTCGGGTCCAGAAGGAGGCGAAGGAGGTTGTCCGTGGAGAGTGACCAGTGTTCGTAACGTCGAATGAAAATTACAGCATAAAAAAATCAAAAAGGAGAAATAAACAATGGATGCTAAAGATCTGATCAAACGGGTAAAAGAAGATAATGTCAAGTTCCTGTCGCTTCAGTTTACGGATGTGATGGGTTCAGTGAAAAGCGTGGATATGCCGGTCCGTCATCTCGAAGGCGTGCTGGAGGACGGCGCATGGTTCGACGGCTCGTCGGTGGAAGGTTTTGCGCGCATTCAGGAAAGCGACATGCGTCTGAAGATCGATACGGATACCTATGCGGTGCTGCCGTGGTCTTCGCCCGAGTCGCGCCGCGCGCGTGTATTCTGCGACATCTTCACGCCCGATGGCACGCCTTTCGAAGGCGACCCGCGCGGCACGTTGAAGCGCATGTTAAAGAAGATCGCCGACCGCGGCTGGAAGTTCAACATTGGTCCCGAACCGGAGTTCTTCCTGTTCAAAGGCGGGAACGGTCATGGCATTCACCCCGTCCCCCACGATACGGGCGGCTACTTCGATTTCTCGTCCTTCGACGAGGCGGTCGTTGTCCGCACGGCGTTGATGGACGCGCTTGACAGCATGGGATTGGATGTGGAGGTCGGTCATCATGAGGTCGCGCTCGGTCAGCATGAAATTGATTTCCGCTACGCTGACGCGCTCAAAGCGGCTGACAACGTGTTGACCTTGAAGTACACGGTGAAAGCGATCGCCGCGCAGCATGGACTTATCGCTTCATTCATGCCCAAGCCTGTGTACGGCATCAACGGCTCCGGCATGCACTGTCACCAGTCCCTCTTCGATGTTAAGACGGGCGAGAACTTGTTCTTCGACGCAAAAGACGAAGCAAAACTGTCCAAACTGGCGTATTCGTTCATCGCTGGTCAGTTGGAACACGCCCGCGCGCTCGCGGCAGTGGTCGCCCCGACGGTCAATTCGTACAAACGTTTGGTTCCGGGCTACGAAGCGCCTGTGTATATCGGCTGGGCACAGCAGAACCGCTCGGCATTGATCCGCATTCCGCGCTACACCGAAGGGCGCGACAAATCCGTCCGCGCCGAACTGCGTTTCCCCGATCCGGCATCCAACCCGTATCTGGCATTCACGGTGATGCTCGCCGCCGCGCTGGATGGCATCGACCGCAATTTGACCGCTCCAAAACCGCTCAACAACATCAATCTGTACGATTTGAACAAGGAAGAACGCACCAAACTCGGCGTGACCGAACTGCCCGGTTCGCTGGGTCAGGCGCTGGCTGAATTGGAGAAGGACGAAGTGCTGAAGGCTGCACTGGAACCCGCCACATACGAGGCGTATATGCGCGCAAAACTGGAAGAATGGGACGAGTACCGCCTGCGCGTGTCCGATTATGAGATCGAACGCTATATGGAAACTGCGTAAACTTTCGAATCGTTGGCTTAAAAGCATCCGGAGGACAAATCTCTGGATGCTTTTTGATTGCCTAAAAAGTAGGTTAGCATACTGGGATATAATGGCAGGCAAGGTATTTGTGAATGAAGTCCGCATCCCTGATCAATACGCTCAGAAGTTACGTCCCCAATATCTTACAAAACCGCATTGCGCTTGATCCCACACCGCCAACCAAGCCGTTCACCCAACTAAGTCAGGCGGCGGTCCTTTTTGTGGATATTTCGGGCTTCACGGCATTGACGGAGGAATTTGCAGCACGGGGTCCATCCGGGGCGGAGGATATTTCCGCGATCCTCAACGATTTCTACGGTCAATGGATCAGCATCATCACAAAATACGGAGGGGACATCATCAAATTCGCCGGAGATGGGTTGCTCGTGATCTGGTCCGGGGATCTGGAAAAAGCGTGTCAACTCGCGGTACAGACCGCGCTCGAGGCGCGCGCAACACTGGAAAATTTCCGCGCAGGAGATCGCTCGCTCCATATGCGCATCGCGCTGACGGCGGGACCGATCGCATTGGCGGGACTTGGGGGAATCTTCAACCGCTGGGAGATCGTTGTCACGGGAGATCCGATCGAGCAGATCAGCCGCGCGCAGGACGCGCTCCCACCCGGGATGATCATCGCTTCGCCAGAGGCGTGGGAATTGCTCAAGGTTCACGCGGCAGGCGAAGCGGTCCAGGGTGGGCATGTGCTCATCACTGGTATCAATTCAAAGGTCGAATCGGAGGCGGGGCATTCCATCCCATTGGATGACGATTGCATCCCGGCATTGAGGTCATACATCCCCGGCGCCATCGCCAAACGGATCGATGCGGGACAGTCGGACTGGCTTGCAGAATTGAGGCGCGTTACCAGCCTGTTCATCAACATCCCGGAACTCACACAGGGAACTGACCCTGCCTATGCGCAAAAAGCGGCGCAGATCCTGCAAGGCGCGATCTACCGCTACGAAGGCAGTATGAACAAGATCGTGGTGGACGACAAAGGAGTTTCGCTGCTTGCCGGTTTTGGACTCCCGCCATTCTCCCATGAAGATGATCCTCTGCGCGGCGTACTGGCGGCTGAGGATATTTACAACGCCATCACGGCGGAGGGCTTGCACTGTTATATCGGCATTGCCACGGGGCGCGTCTTCTGCGGCGTAATCGGTAATGAAACCCGCAGAGAATACACGATAAATGGCGATGCGGTTAACCTTGCCGCGCGATTGATGCATGCCATCTCGTCCGGCATGACGATGGATGACGGCAGCCCCGTGAACATCATTTGCGACACGAACACCTACGAAGCCGCGATCTCCCGCGTGGATTTCACAAGCCTCGCGCCCATTCGCGTGCGCGGCAAGGCGTACCCTGTAACCGTGCATGTTCCACAGGAACGTCACGCCAAGGGAATGACGCACGTGCCGTTGACCGACATGATCGGACGCGAGAACGAACGTTTCGCGCTTGCCGAAGCCTTGCGCGCACTGGTCACAAAAGAGAGCCGCGCCATGGTGATCGAAGGCGAGGCTGGGCTTGGAAAATCCCGGCTGGTGGAGGAATTGTTCCGCCAGGCGGATGCGATGAACGTGAACATTCTATTGGGGCTTGGTGAAGCCATCGAGCAGAACACGCCCTATCATGTCTGGAAGGATATTTCCAGAAAGATATACAACCTGAACGAACAGGAAAGTTCCTCGGAACAGAAGGTCTCGTTCGAAAAAGCGACAAGCAAAGATCCGGATTTGAGGGAACGCGCGCCGCTGCTCAGCGCCGTTTTCCCTTTCGTGATCCCCGACAATGAACATACACAGAACGTCGTTGGGGATGCGCGCGCAAATGCGATGCATCAACTCATCATCGAACAACTGATGCGAGTTGCGAGCAACGCACCCACCGCACTGGTGATCGAAGACGTGCAATGGCTGGACTCGGGTTCCTGGGCGTTGCTCAAACTCGTCGCCCAGCGCGTCTATCCCCTGCTGATCGTGATCACCGCCCGCCCGATGGGTATTAATGCGCCAATGGAATTCAACACCATACTCGACATGTCATCCACGCGCTACCTGCCGCTCGCCCCTCTCGGCGATGCGGATATCGAAACACTGTTATGCCAACGGTTGAACGTAAAAAAACTGCCCAACGAACTTGTCACCTTCATCCGCAACAAGGCGGAGGGACATCCTTTCTATAGCGAGGAACTCACCTACGCCCTGCGCGATAACGGATTCATCAAGATCCAGGGAAACGAGTGCCGTATCACATCCACAGCGGGAACGCTGGACGAACTGAACCTGCCCGGCTCACTGGAAGGGGTCATCATGAGCCGTATCGACAAAATGCCGCCTTCGCATCAACTCACCCTGAAGGTTGCCTCCGTCATCGGACGCGTTTTCGCCCTCCGGGAGTTGTGCGCCATCTATCCGATCAAATCCGAGCTTGAAGCGCTGCCCGAATACCTGACCCACCTCGAAAAGCAGGAACTGACCATCCTCGATACACCCGACCCGGAGATCACCTACCTATTCAAGCACATTATCACCCAGGAGGTCGCTTACAACCTGCTGTTATTCTCACAGAGACGTTCCCTGCATCGTGCCATCGCAGAGTGGTATGAAAACGCCTTTCTGCAGGATATCGTTACATATTACCCTGTACTTGCGCATCACTGGAAACAGGCAGATGTGCCGCAAAAGGCGGTCGAATATCTCGAAAAGTCCGGCGAAATGGCATTCCGCAACGGTGCCTACAAGGAAGCCATACGCTTCTTTACTCAAGCGCTGGAAAAGGTGGAAGCATTCCGGGATGCGGCTGTTCCGCCCCTAAAACAGGCATATTGGCTGAGGTCCATAGGCGAGGCGCAGATCGGGCTTGGGGACCTCGATACAGCCCGTCAATCCTTCCGCAAAGCCGCCGCGCTTCTCAAACGACCCAGCCCGGCAACAAAGACCGGTGTGCTTCTTGGTCTATTACATCAATGGTTCATTCAAAATCTCCATCGAAAATTTCCGTCGTTTTTCATCGGCAGGTTGAAGGAAAAGGACGCCGAGGTGCAGGAGATCGCCCAGATCTATACGCATCTCGGCACGATCAATTACTTGAAACTTGAAAGCCTGCCCATGCTGCACCACGCGCTCGCAAGTTTGAATCTATCCGAAGATGGCGGGAGCATGTCCCCTGCGCGGGTGTGGGCGCTTGGGTCAGCCAGCGCGATCTACGGGGTGATCCCAAACCATGCACTCGCAAAGCATTATGCGGAACAGGCGCTTCGCGCCTCCGAGCAGGTGAACAATCCACGCTCACAGATGTGGACCTATCTGGCAGTCGGCGCTTATCAGCTTGGCGTGGCGGAATGGGAACAATCGCGCACCGCCATATTGAAGATGAAGGAACTCGCCCTCAGCACGTCGGACAGCCGTCTGGAAGGCGATGCCGAGATCGTGCTGGCAGGCTTGGAGTATTACCGAGGCGGCGATTTCAAATCCTGCCAGGTCATCTACGATAACCTAATGGCACAGGCGAAAAAATCGGGGAATCTTCTCCACCTGACCTGGGCAACCTATGGATATTCGTTCCTGCATCTCGTCCGCGGAAAGTTCGAGCAGGCGCTGGAGACCGCCAAAGACGGCGAGACGCTCGACCCCACGCCCATCAATGTGGCGCATTTGAACTGCATCCGTGCAATGGCAAACTGGCGGCTGGGCAGGGATGAACCAGCCGTCCAAAACCTTGCCAATGCCATGCCCATCCTGGAATCGCTCCCGCCACAGGTATATTCCCTGCTGGTGGCATACCGCATCGCAGCACAGGTGACATTTGAAATCTGGGAACAGGGAAAAACGTTCCATGTCCCCGGCTGGAGCACCGCATCCGAGATACACAAGACCGTTGTAAAACTTTTGCGGCTGCTCCGAAAATTCAAACCCGCCTTCCCCATCGCCGAACCGTCCTATCTGTACTTCGAGGGCATGCAAAAATGGATGGAAGGCAAACGGGATGCAGCCTTCAAAAAATGGAGGGCGAGCGCGGAAACCGCACGGAAACTATCCATGCCGTGGGAGGAGGCGAATGCCCTGCGTGAGATCGGCAAACACTCCACGGGCGAACCCCGCCGCGAGCATTTGCAAAAAGCGTTCGACCTTTTTTCATCCAGCCACGCGAAATACGATGCGGGCGAAACAAAAAAACTGCTGGAAATATAAAAAGGCTTCCATAACAAATGGAAGCCTTTTATTGTGGGAACGCCTAATGAATTGTTCCGCGCGCCAGTTCCATGATCTCTTTTTTATCTTCGTAGATGCGCACCAGTTTGCCATCCTGCATTTGCAGGACGCGGTCCACGAATTGCACCATGCGCAGATCATGGGTGACGATGATGCCCGCGCGGTTGTTCTCGTGGATGAGATTGGCGAAGGTTTCCACCACTTGAAAAGCGCGCTCTGTGTCGAGTGAGGCGGTGGGTTCATCCGCCAGCACCACGGCGGGGTTGTGGATCAACGCCCGCGCAATGGCGACGCGCTGCTGCTGTCCGCCCGACATTTGGGCGGGGAGGTTGTGCAGGCGTTCACCCAGCCCGAGGCGGGCAAGCAGTTCATCCGAGCGGAGGCGGGAGGCGTGATCAAGTTTTGCGTTGAGGCGCAGCATAAATTCCACGTTCTCGCGGGCGGAGAGATACGGGATCAGGTTATTCGCCTGAAACGTGAAACCGATCTTCTCGCGGCGCAGTTTGACGCGCTGCCTTTCGTTCATCTTCGCCAAGTCCACGCCATCCACCAGAACTTGTCCGCTGGTGGGTGTGAGCAGGGCGGCAAGGATGGAGAGCATGGTGGTCTTTCCCGATCCGCTGGGACCGACAAGCGCAACAAACTCACCTGATTTAACTTGGAACGAAACGTTATCCACCGCGTTGATGGTCGCGCCATCGAGCGAGAAGGACTTAACCAAATCACGAACTTCAAGGGCAATATTCGACATGACTTAACCTAACCTGAGCGCTTTCAACGGCTCGATGCGAACCGCATAAATGATGGAGACCATTCCGCCGAGCGGACCAATGAGCATGAGCAGGATGACCGCAAATAGAGAGTTGACGCCATTGAACACCAACGGGATGGTAGGCGGGAAACCGAGCGAAAAGAGGAAGGTCAAACCGCCTCCGATGCCGACGCCTAGAGCTGTTACTACAATGATCTGGATCACCGCCGCCAGCCCTACCACCGCATTCGATGAGCCGATGGCTTTCAACACGCCGATCTGGGGGACTTTCTGCAAAATCTGGATCTGGAAGAACCCGCCGATGACGAGAATGCCGATCAGGAGCGTGAACACGCCTTGCGTTTGCACCGTGCCCTGCTGCGCGGAATAGCCGGGGATGTTGTTGATCGTGGTCGGGATGTCCGCCACTTCGATGCGAGAGACGGATTCAACCAGCCGCGCGGACATGGCTTCCGCCTGTGACGGGTCAATCAGTTTGACGGCGATGATGTTCGGGAACGGCGTATTGCTCAGCAGTTCCGATTCGGACTGCGGACGCATCTTCTCCCACGCGGCGGGCGGGACGAAGATGGTCGGTTGGAAGAAGTAGGATTGACCATCCACCAAGCCGACGACTTCGAGTGTGAAGAATTTATCGTCCACCCCTTGTGTGGAGCGGATTTCGATTACATCGCCAACCTGAATGCCAGAGCGCAGCGCCACGTTGCGGTCAATGACGACTTCGCGGGCTTCGCCCGTGCGGAACTCGCGCCCTTCCAAGATGGGCGGCATGCCTGGTTTGCCAGGTTCCACGCCGAGCATGGAGACTTTGAGCGGTTCAGCCAGTGAGACGATTTCGGTGTTGGAAGTGTAGATCGGTCCTGCATCCGCCACGCCATCCACGCGTTGAATAGTTCTGACGATTTTTGAATCCAGCCGGCTGGCGGTGATGATGTAATCCGATTTTTCAAGGAAGACGATCAACTGCGCGTCAAGGTTGGCGACGTATTGACGGTTGCCGTTGCCCAGTCCTTCGCCGAGCGCGGCGATGAATAGGACAAGCAATGTGATGAGCGCGATGACCAGTGCGACCATCAGGAAACGCCCGCGGTTGCGGACCACTTCCTTGACTGCGAGATAAGTTGCAAGCGAAAAATTCTTCATTTGATTTCTTTCGTTCTACACCAAAGGTTTTGTGTCAAACGGCTTCTGCCAATCCACGCCCATGACGCCGTGCAAGATCAAATCCACGGGCGGGTGGTCGGCGATGTCTTCGTAGTAATATGGCAGGCGGATGCGTCCGTCCGTGCCGATGATGAAGGTGCCGGACATTTGGTAGGCGTCCTGCCCTTCGTGCGGGACTTCAGGTTTGTAGCCTTTCACGCGTGCCAGACGGCGGTTGGACGCCCAAATGCGCGGCGAGATGAGGGTTTGCCACATGGTGCCGCGATACAGACCATAAGCGCGGTAGGCGTCACGGTCGGGGTCGGCGAGACAGGTGGCGCTGGGAGCACGCTCGTCGCAGAAGGCTTTGGCAGATTCAGCTGAAGCGTGGGAAACGATCGCAAGGCGCAATCCCCTGTCCCGTAGGGCTTGATGCGAGTCGATCAACTGATCCACCATTTCCTTGCATTGCGGGCATCCAAAATGGCGGGTGAAGGCGAGCACGAGAACTTCCTTCTTCCAACGCGAGGACAGGCGCACGGGGTTGCCGTTCACATCGAGCAGTTCCACATCGGGGGCGGGATCGTTGAATTTGAGGTAGTTTGGTTTTGCCATAGGTTCCTTTTTACAAAAAATCCGCGCCATCAGACGCGGATTTTGAGTGTCTGATAGTATGAGTTTACCAGACTGTCTATGTTTTGTCAATATTTTGCAAAGGTCGATTTAGGCGATGTGCAAAATGGATTTTTCCACCTTGTTCCCCACTTTAACCGTGCGCCGCCAACTGGAGTTATCGTTGAGCGAGATCCAGCGGCGTTCTTCGGTGCGGTAGAACCAATCCTTATCCTGCTGGTAATACACGAGCACGCCCGTGGATTCCCAGATGTTGAGGATCTCATTGCCATGCGCGTGAGTGTCGTCGAAGTCGGTTGTGGCGCGCTGACCCATCTCACTGTACAGTTCGTTGAGTTCGAGCAGAAGGGTATTGATCTCAGGTGAGAGATGACTGACCCTGAGACCAATGCGCTTCGCTTCTTCATACAAAATTGGGTAACCATGCGAAGGATACTTTGAGTTCAGCGTGGAGGCGATCTGCTCCGCCGTTTTCTCGTCCTTGATGTGATACGCGAGCAGTTCCTTGCACAACATGATGGAAAGCGACTCAGCGCGGTCCACTGCGCCGATGACCAGCGGATGCACATGCCCGAACAATTGCTGGTACGGGTTTTCGTTCGAGTCGGACCGTTGAGCCTGCCACAGTTTCACGACGCGGTTCAATTCATCCAGACTAACGCTGACGCGGTCATTATCACGGTCAATGGGAGAAAGCGCGTGCGTCAGCGAGGTATCCACCGAGGTGAGGTACGCCATCGGTCCCATGTGGATCTCGTTCGCGCCGAGCGTGATCATGGTGGCGGCGGAGGCGCACTCCAGCGGAATCACCGCCACGACTTCGTCACAGTATTGCCGCAGCAAATTGACGATACGCAAAGACGCCTGTCCGTTGCCGCCGCTGGATTTGATGAAGAGGTAGATCTTTTCCTGCCGCCCGATCTTTTCGAGCAGTTCAAACAACGCCAGCACATCGTCGTGGCACACGCTTCCGCGCGGATTGTTGAAATACGTCACCAGCGTGCCGCCAAGTTTCTTGTTCACTTCCTTGATGATGGCTTGCGTTTTATCAAAGAGAATGGGAGGTTGTTTTTCCTTGTTATTATTATTGTTCTGTTTTGCCATGTATAAATCTCCTAACCTAAAGGTGGGCAGGATATTATCACTCTTTTCGTAAATTTTGGCTGGACGAATGTACTATTATCGGTTTATCGGCGCGACCATAACCAGCCGCCCGCAAATCCGATCAATTCCCCCGCAAGTGTAAAGACAACCACGCCGGACAAGCCTGCATTCAGAAGCCACTCCCCCAGCCCGAACAAACCAAAGGAAAGGGCGTTATACGCCAGCAAACCGCCCAACAGGATACCCAGCGACCAGCGCACTGCCAGCCGTCGGCTGGCAATTTGAAGGATGACGCCATAGGAGATCATCCCGCTCGCAAAAATGATCAACATGGCGACAAACCAGGCGGAGAAACGCGGAAAACCTTCCTTTGAGACGTAGGGGTCCTCCACCTCCACGACAGGCGGTTCGGGAGTGGGCTCAACAATGGATTGCGTCAACTCCGGTACGACCACGGTCACCGCAACAGCGCCGGATTGCGACACATCCAACTGCAGGACTTCGGAAATGACCGCCGGCTCGCTGGCGACACGGATCTCAAGCAGACCGGGTCTATCCAAGCCAAAAGAGGCGCGCGCAATTCCCTGCGTGGTGACCGCATCCACCTGCTGGAGGATGCCGCCGCCTTCGCCAGTCAGCACCATGGAGAATTGAACCACCGTTCCATCGGGGACGGCATTTCCGTTATGGTCGCGGATCATACCGGTGCGGATGGCGATCGTATCTCCAATGCGGAAAAGCGGGATCGGGGTCGGTTCGGGCGTGAGAAAAGGACCGGGGGTGACAGGAACAGGCGGGAGGTCCAGAATGAGCGGAATGATCTGGGATGGGTTGGGCGACATGACGGAGATCAGGTCATATCCGACTGCGGAAATGGAAACAGGGGATGCGCCGACAGGCGTCAATTCCTGAAAGAGCAAACGGGCGGCAACATCAACGAATTGAGGCTGCTTACTGTATAGCGCGTAATAGGCGGTGAAGCGGGAAATGGTGGTGGTATCGAAATAATAAGGCGCGCCAAAGGAGAAAAGGATCAAGCGCTTATCGCGCAGAAGATCAGGGCGCTCACGCAGAAGGCGGCTGATGAGGGCGGATTGTCCCTGAGTTGTGTCGACAATCGATAGAACGACCCAATTCGCACGGTCAAGCTCATCCTGCATGAACTGATTCTCTTCCGGAAAATCGAACAGGGCTTGCAGGTTTTGGAACGAGAACGAAGCCAGACGATAATCTTCGATCTGATTCCCGCTGCCGGGACCATACAATTGCAGCACAGCGGACTCGAGCGCGTCGACTGCCAATAAAGGTTGTGCCGGGCACTCGGCGCATTGCCGCGCGTTGGTGGAATCGGTAATGAAGACCACATGCTCGTTCGGTTGAGGCGGAAGCGGCATGACCGTGGCAAGATCCTGCACGTCAGGGCTGATCAACGTGGCGGAATTACGCGCCACCGTGAATGTAACGTCAGTGGCGGTTCCAAAATTGGACACATCCAATTCAGGGACGGTCACATTCGCGAGGATAAAGTTGTCATATAGACCAAGTTTCGCCGTAAGGATGCGCGATACAGATGAATCCACCCGCTGGGCAAAAGCAGGATCTTCGCGGTATTTCTGGGTGAAGAAATCCAGAATGCGCACCGTGGTGGTATAGGTGTCCGGCGCATCATTGGACCTGATATTGCCAAGATACAGCAGGTCATTGCCAGCCAGGAAGGCATCACGCGCAACGGTGCGCGCCAGGAATTGTCCGCCGCCCGATGCATAAAAATCCCGGATGGATGCAGAGCCCAGATCGTCGCTGACCAATAACCCGCCTCGCTCGTACCATTCCGCGAACTGGGGCAGCGCAAGGATCTGTCCCAGCGCCTGCGGGTCGAAACTGATCGGTTTGGTGGTGGCGCGGATATTGCCCTGAAATCCCTGATAACGGATATGTGACACAAGCATACCGTCAACAACCGTGTTCAACGGACTTGACACGTTCGTCACGGAAAAGAACGGGGCAAGCTCAACCTGCTTCAACTGCTCAAGCGACTTTCGCACCGTGGAAACTTCCACCTCCGGCAGGCGGTCTGCGCCGCCAACGCCGGGGAAATGTTTGGCGATCACCAACAGTTTTCCATTACTGCCTTTGTGCAGACCCGTCACATAGGAACGTCCCATCTCCCCAACCCAGAACGGGTCGCCTCCGAAAACGCGCGTCCCCAAATCCCCGCCCGAAGCGGAGGGGACCTCCAACACATCCAAAGACGGACCAAAAAACAAGTTAAATCCGAGAGCCGAGAGTTCACGTCCACGCACTTCGCCGACGCGCTCCGAGAACAATGGATTCCACGTCGCTCCAATCGCCATTTCACTGGGCAGAGACGTCAGCCCATTTAAGATCTGGTCGGTCGGGTAACCGCCCCCCTCTTGCGCGATACCGATAAAAAGAGGCACATAGGCAGGGTAGATCCTCTGTCCCGTAGATGGGTCGGGGAACGTGTTGGACGTAAGAGAATTCTCCCATTCCAGCCGCTGTAATTCATCGATCAACGCATGAGCCTGCGCCAGCGTATCCGCCTCGAAGTTATTATTCCCGGCAGTCAGCACCACGCCTCCTACATGGTAGCGCGTGATCAAATCCCGGATCTGCGACTCCGTACCGGTATCGGTACCAGTGAACGACACCAGGAACAACTGCCCGATCTTTTCCTCGGCGGTCATAGAACTTAACACCACCCGCACGGCAGCAGGCGGAGTGGGAGCCTGCGCTTGAACGGACGCGGGCAAGAGAGTCAGGATAAAAATAAAGAGTAAAGCAAGCCGAATTAAACGCATCGAACCCCTCTTATAACACAATCTGACCCGGGACAAAATAGACGCCGTTCCTCGAACGACGCCGCCTGCGCTTCACTCTTAACCCGGGTTTGCCCCCGGCATTCGGACAGCATCACTCCCCCCTCCCGAGCGCGCGTACCGCGATGGCGGGATCATCGGTGAAAATGCCATCCGCGCCCCACTCCTTAAGGCGGCGCACATCCTCAGCCGAATTCGCCGTCCATACATGCACACGGCGCCGGATACGGTGCGCCCGCTGTATCTGTTCCCTGCTGACGCTCGATATATGCGGATGCAGCGCCTGATATTCCCCGAACATAAAGCCAAAGGAACGCGCCCATAGTCCAAGCAAGCCCGGCATCGCAAGCAATCCGCGCGGCACAGAGGGCAGGATCTGCGCGGCGATCTTCAAATTGGATGCGAAAAAGGATGAGAAAATAATCTGTTCCTGATTGTTGTGGCGTTTTATCAGTTCACACACTTTTTGGGTCAAGCCGTCGCGCGGGGTGTTGTAATTGGTCAATTCGATATTGATAAGCCTGTCCCTGCCAACGGTTTCAAAGACCTCGTCCAGTAAAGGGACTTGCGTGCCGGCGAATTTCGCATCGAACCATGCGCCCGCATCCAATTTGCGGATGGCATCGAGCGTGAAGGATGAGACTTTCCCGTTCCCGTTCGTGGTGCGGTCCACAGTCGCATCATGGATGACGATGACATGACCGTCGGCGGTCAATTTCGCATCCAATTCCACGCCGTCCGCGCCTTTTTGGATGGCTTGTGAAAATGATGGGAGGGTATTCTCGGGAGCGTGAGCCAGGTCACCGCGATGGGCGAGAAGGATCGGGCTGGGAAACTGTTGAAGCATGGCGAATCAAATATCCGTTAAGGAGGAAGCGGGCTAAATATCCACGAAATAGGCTTTGGCTGCGCGGTCGATCATCTCGCGCGTCATGGTAGGCTGAACGGAAAGATAGGATGAGATGTCAAGGATCTGATCGCAGAGATCGCGGGGATGAGATGCGCGCAGCTTGCGGTTGCGCTTGATGTACCATTCCTGCAAAAGATAAGCAAGACCCTGATCATTGTATTCAATGCGTTTGTCTTGCGCGACCCGTTTGAAAATCTCGCGGTACTCCTCAAAGGATGGGTCGCCGATCTCGATCTTGTGGCGCAGACGGCGCAGGAAGGCTTCGTCCACGAGGTCTTTGGGAGGCAGGTTGGTGGAGAAAACGATCAACACATCGAAGGGGACTTCGACCTTGCGCCCCGTGTGCAGGCGGAGATAATCCACGCGGTTTTCGAGCGGGACAATCCAGCGATTGAGAAGATCGCGCGGGCGGACCTGTTGACGTCCAAAATCGTCGATGAGCAAAATGCCACCGTTGGCTTTGACCTGGAACGGCGCTTCGTAAAATTTTGCGGTGTCATCGAAAACAAGATCAAGACCTTCGAGCGTCAACTCGCCGCCGACGACGATGAACGGGCGGCGGATCTTTACCCAGCGCGGGTCGCGGCGCGTGTTGGTGCGCAATCCGCCCGTGGAACTGGCGCCGAGGGATTCGGTGTCCGGCGCAAGGCTGTGACTGACGGCGTCATAGACTTTGATGACCTGACCATCAAGGTATAACGCATAGGGAATATACATGCTCTGGCTGAGCACCAGATTGCCGAACGCGCGGGCAATGCTGGTCTTGCCGTTTCCGGGAGGTCCGTACATGAAAATGGATGTGCCTGAGTTGAGCGCAGGACCCAGTTTTTGAAAACTCGCTTCGGAAATGACCATTTGTGAAAGGATCTGCCGCATGGTGCGCGTGGTAACGGTCAGGCGTCCGCTTTTCTGACGGCGTATGGATTCATTGTAGACTTCGAACGGAACCGGGGCAGGACCGGCATATTGACTGCGTTCCAACGCCTCGCGCGCACGGACGATCCCTGCGCTGGTGATGCCGTAGGTGTAAGCGCCCTCCCCCAATCCTCCCTGCGATGATTTGACTTCGATAAATTTATCGCTTTTCAAAGGGACGAGCAATTGGTCTGTGACTCCCGCAAAAGGCAGGGCGATCTCTTCGGCGATCTTGAAGCCGGTGAGATACCCTCGAAAATATAATACCTTCAAGACCAAATCCTGCAGCCAGAGATGGGAAAGCCCGGTATCGTCAAGTTTGTTGATCTGCGGCGGAGAAAATGCGCCGGAAGGAGCGTGTATTTGACCAGTCTGTTTCATCATAATGATCACCAATCCCAAGCGGGGAATAAAATGCCGTGTGTCCGATTATACTTCTTTTCGTTTATAATCCAGCCGCCATGAAACTATCCGTCATAATTCCTGTTTACAATGAAGTTGAAAGCATAAAAACCATTATCGAGCGCGTAAAAGCGACAAAACTCGTCCATGAGATCGTCGTCGTAGATGACGGCTCGAAGGACGGCACCCGCGATATTCTGAAAACACTCGACGGCAAAAAAGGCGTGCGCGTCATTTTGCATGAGAAAAATCAGGGCAAAGGCGCGGCAGTACGGACAGGGATGTCCGCAGCGACGGGGGACGTGCTACTGATCCAGGATGCAGACCTCGAATATGATCCGCGTGATTACCCGGAGCTGCTGAAGCCCATCGAAGAGGGGCTTGCGGATGTGGTCTACGGTTCGCGCTTTTTGGGGAGAGCCCATCGTGTCACGATGTTCTGGCACATGGTCGCCAACAAGTCACTGACGTTCATGACCAACATCCTGTACGACACCATCCTGACCGATATGGAAACAGGGTATAAGGTCTTCCGCCGCGAAGTGATCGAGGGCATGGTCATCCGCGCCAACAGTTTCAACTTCGAACCGGAATTCACCGCCAAGATATTGAAACGAAAGTACCGCATCTTCGAAGTTCCGATCACGTTCAATCCGCGCGACTATACGCAGGGCAAGAAGATCAAATTGCACGATGCGTTCGAGGCGGTTTGGACATTGCTCAAATATCGATTTGTGGATTAACAAAAAAGGACGGGCGTACGCCCGTCCTTTTTTGTTAACGCCTCGCCCTACGGTCTGACGTATACCTTATAGTCGTACACATAGTCGCCCGCCTCGTACTCCGCTGACCCATCATTGATCGCGCTCCTAAATGTCGCGGTGGTAATCAAACGATGTTCCCCGCCCAGCCATTCAGATAGTGCCGTATAGACCAGGCGGCATTGTAATCCGCCCGAAGTCACATCGAATACAGCAAATTGATCGGCGGGAACATCCCGTCCGTTCAAATTGAATTTTAGATCGATCTGACTGAAGTTCTGTTCCAGCGTGTCGGTATCTTGCGCGCACCAGGCGTATGCCCAGATCAGGGTCTGCGAACGGTTGAGCGTTACCGTATAAGTCAACACGCCGGGGATGGCATAATCCGCATCGGTGTATTGTTCGCGCGCCACATCTTCGAGGAAGCTGGCACCGGATGACAAGGCGGATTCCGCTTCGCCGGGCGTGGCGACCTTCGGCGGCGCGGACGGGGTCAGTCCCGCTCCAAGCGGTTCGAGCACCGCCCGGATGCCCGCCTGCAGGACAATGTCATCGGTGGTGTAGACGGTTGTTTCGTCAATCGGGACACGAAGCGTCGGCGGAACCCCCTGCCCCTCGAGGAAGATACTGCCGTCGGGTAGGATGAAGCGCCCTGTCGGGACTTGCAGTGAGAATCCCTCGGGCAGGTTGAACTGTCCGCGGGCAACTTCCGCCTCAACTCCGCCGGTCGGATACTGCCCCACCGTGACCATGCCGGGCACCTGGCTGAATCCGTACGCTTCGATCTCACAGGCACTGTAGCAGGTTTGACCGACGAGCAGAACCATCTTGTCGAAACTGTACTGGTTTTCGTTCGGCAGCACCTTATCGGGCAAGCCCTTCGGCTCGAATTTTCCAGTCGCTTCGCTGAAATACTCCAGTTGCCCGAGTGGAATTTCCTGATCGGTGAGGAAACCCGCCAGCCCCAAGGGCGCGCCGCCGCTGTTGTAACGCATGTCAATGATGATACCCGCCACCTCGCGCGCTTCGAATTGCTGGAGAGCGCGCTCGAAGAGACGGATGACAAGGTTGAGATCATCGAAGTTGCTGTTGATGCGCACGTAACCGATCTGGGCATTGTTGGAGGTGATAAGCTCGGAATCAACCGGCAGCAGACTGTCCAACTCCACACCGAAATAGACCGAGGTGCGGTTGAAGGATTGACGTTCGGCAACTGCTGTCAGGCTGACCGTTTGCTCCACGCCGCCGGGGTTTGCAAAGGTCACTTCGGCGGTATCCTCGACAGTGGCGCGCAGAAGATAGCGCGCCTGTTGATAGCGGATGGAGAAATCCGAAGATTGCAGCGCATAGGACTGCGCCGCGCCAATCGCTTCTGTAATCGGCTGACCGTTGAAAGTAATGACCCTTGCGCCAACTTCGATCCCCGCTTCCGCGGCGGGACTATTCTCCAACACATAAATGACAACCACCTGTCCATTATCCAACTCGCGGACGGCAAAGCCGTATCCGCCCGAGGTGGCTTGCGTGAAATCTTCATTCGCATATTGTCCGCCATTCAAACCGACGTGTCCATCCTTGAACGCCCAGGTGAAATCACGCAATGCCAGATAGAACGCATTGGCATCCCCAGCCTGCTCGGCTTGTTCCACGCGCGGTTTTAATTCCTCATACAGCGCATCCCAATCGGGCTGTTTGCCTTCGATGCCATTGAAGGCATATTCCTTGCGGACGACAGCAAACATGGAATCGAACGCTTCGGTATAAGACAAGCCGGAAAAATCTTTGACCGCCACATCATCCGGCTCATACAGCGTCATTTCGACGCTGGGCTCCTTGATAAACGCGAACGGATCCTGGTCCAAGTCTACGATGGTGTATCCCGCGCCGATCGGTGCGACTGGATCGTCTTCCGTAAAGAGCAGACCATCCTCGCCGAAACCCGTCGGGAATTGCTGGTTCGCATCCGGAGACCAGACAATCAACATCCCGCCGATCACTTCATTATCGTTCTCGGTATCCGTCTTCACCGTTGCAAGATAGGAGGGCCAGCCCAGCGAACGGTCATCGCCAACGGAGAATGGACCACCGTACAGATTGGGCGAATATCCCACCGCAAAGATCTGCACGCCGTCATCCTGCCGTCCGTTGTTGTCCACATCATTGAACTCGCCTTCCGGCAAAACCGGCAGATTCAAGTCGAATGTTCCACTCAAGGTTTCGGCATCATACGTCATGTAACCGAGCACCTGCGAATCGACCGGCAACTCCCACTCGCGGTCGCGGATCACAAATCCGTGCATATCCAACAGCGCCACCGCATTTTCGACATAATATGTAAAAACAAAATCATTGGTGATCGAGTACGCACCCGTCACTTCGAACGGCTCATTCTCGCCGTTCGAAGCAGACTCGGTTGCAGGAGCTTCAAGGGTCGGAGCCGCATTTGGCGCACAGGCAGAAACCACTAATGCAAACATCAATAAAAGTGAAAAATATCGAAAAAGGTTAGTTTTCATAAACGGTCTTCCTCCAAGGTTGAGCATTATAATCCCACGCATGGACAATCACATTAATGCAGAATTGGAACACGAATTCGAGCGGGCGATGCAAGCCCGCGAAAAAAACAACGAGGGGCAGGCTCGGGTCTGTGCGCGGCGCGCGGCGGGCATTGCCATTCGGGATTATCTCTCGCGCAGGGGAATCCGCCCGCCAAGCCCAAGCGCCTACGATCTATTGAATCTTCTCAAGGATGATCCGCTTCTGCCCCCCGACCTGAAACTGATCGCCGACCATTTGACCTTGCGCGTCACCGAGGAATTCAAACTGCCCGTCGAAGCGGATCTGGTTGCCGAGGCGCGTCAACTTTGCGAGTGGCTGTTAAAAAATTAGACCCTGAAGGCGAGACCTTCAGGGTCTTCTGTCTGTGAGACAACTACGCCGCGCTTTTACGTCCAGCTAAATAGAAAAAGGCGCGGGCAAGCGTGATCAGCAAGAGCATCCCGGACATCACACCGCCAAAGACGAAGAACAGCCTGCGCCAGTCGGTCAGGCGCAGGGCGATATCACTCCGGCTGGGCATTTGAATTTGGATGCGTCCGCGCAGGCGTTGGACCAGGTCACTCGAAGGGGTCACCCGCTTCAAGGTCCCGGCAAGATGCGCCTCGAGGGCATCCATATTTTCTTCCTGAGTCTGGGTTGTCTTGCGTTTGGGCATTCCGTCTTATTCCTAAGAAATTATTCCGCAGGATACAGGATCAAGCCGACCGTGCCGGGTCCGAGGTTTGCCGCGATCGAAATGGACAGTTCGCTGATCATGGTTTCCTTGTGGTTGAAGTGACTCTTCGCCTGCTCGAGCAGCGCTTCGCCGGATTGCGGATCTCTGGCATGAACAACAGCAAGATACACCGGCTGGGTGCCATACTGTTCCTTCGCCATTTCGATGACGCGGTCCAGCGAGGCTTTGCGCGTGCGGACTTTTTCCGCCATGTTCAATACGCCGTCCTGAAGCACAGCGATCGGTTTGACGTTGAGCAGGGAGGCAAGCGCGGCTTGCAGGGTCTTCACACGCCCGGACATTTTTGCGTATTCCAATGTATCCAGCGTAAGAATGACGCTGACCTTGGATTTGATGGATTCGATGTAGTTGACGATCTCGTCCACACTTTTTCCGGCGCGTTCCATCTTGCGGGCTTCGCGGCACATCAAGCCGATGCCGAGCGAACCGCAGGCGGAGTCGACCGGGATGACGTTGAATTCGCCTTTCAATTCTTCGGCGGCAGCCACAGCGGATGCGTACGTGCCGGAGAGCTTGGCGGTGATGTGAATGGACAGGATGGTATCGCCCTTTTGCGCGATCTTGCGGTAGAACTCGACAAATTGATGAGGTGACGGCTGGGAGGTCTTTGGGATGCGCTTGCTTTCATCCACCAACTTATAAAAACCTTCATTATCCAACTCCACCCCCTGTAAATAGGACTTTTCCCCGAACAGGATGTTAACGGGGATCGTATCGATCCCATATTCCTGCGCCCAAGCGGGCAGGATGTCGGCGGCGCCGTCGGTCACAATTCGTAGCATGGTTTACTCTCCTTCAAGATTAAGATGTTGGTCCTCGAGTTGGTCACGCAGAGCCAGCAAAGTCCGGTGGTACAGACTCTTTACGGCTCCTTCGCTTCTTCCCATGATCCTGCCGATCTCGGCATTGGACATGTTCTCCACAAATTTCAGGATCAACAGATTCTGACGTTCCGGCGGCAATTTGCGGATCATTCTCAGCAACGCATCCTGCTCCTGCGAGCGGACCAGGTTCTTTTCGGGATGATCGCCCTTTGTCGGCAGGATGGGCAGGTCATCCAGCGGGATCTCCTGCTTGCGGCTGCGGTCACGGTGCCAGTTTGCGACCAGATTGTGAGCAATTCGATACAACCATGCCGAAAACGGGACACCACGGTCCGTGTAGTTCTTGATGTGGTTCATCGCCCGTTGGAAAACACGCGCCGTCAGGTCTTCCGCGTCATGCGAGTTCCCGGTGCGATAGTACACGTAGTTAAAGATGCGCTCCACATAATGCTCGTAGAGGCGGCCGAAGGCATCCCGGTCACCTTTTGAAGCAAGGGCAAGAACCTGTTCCTCGTTGTATTCCTGATCCGACAAG
>CAYPHR010000022.1:0-20219 GCA_964410375.1 uncultured Anaerolinea sp.
GGGGAGTTTCCAAATCCGCTTGAGGGGGAACGGGGGATTCCACGCTGGTCTCTTGTGGAGTCACATCGGGGGAAGTCGTTGGGGCACAGGAGGCGAGTCCGATAGCAAGAAGACATGTCAATGCCAGCGAGAGAGTGCGGAATTTTGTCATTAGAAACCTCCTGGAAGACCGTTGCGGTTGAGATGGATTATAGCAGGGATGGAATTGGGCAGGAATTTAGTAGGGGCGACGCACGCGTCGCCCATGGATAAAAAATTGGGCGCGACACGTCGCGCCCCTACGGGATGGATGGTTGTTGGAGCGGAATTTCAAGGGCGAGATGACCTCGCCCCCTACGGGTGGATGGTTGTTGGGAGGGATTTCAAGGGCGAGATGACTTCGTCCCTACGGGATGGGATATTTTTCGGACGAGATGACCTCGCTCCTACGGGATGGTTTTTGGGCGGGGAGACCCCGCCCGTACGGTTTTAGGTTAACCCCATTTCCAGGTGGTGCCGTCCTTGGTGTCTTCGATGACGACGCCCATTGCTTTGAGTTGGTCGCGGAGTTCGTCGGAGCGCGCCCAATTCTTTTGTTTGCGGGCTTCGGTGCGTTCGGCGATCAATGCCTCGACCTGCGCGTCCTGTTCGCCCGAGCCTTTTTTGTCTTCGAGCGTCAGACCGAGGACGCCGGTCAATTCGCGGAAGACCTTCTGCACGGGGGCAAGTTGTGCGTCCGTTGCGCCGTTGTCACGGGCGGTGTTGATGGCTTTGACGAGTTCGAACAGTGCGGCGACGGCTCCGGCGGTGTTGAAGTCGCTGTCCATGGCTTCGGTGAAGTTGGTCTGGGCGGTGACGCGGGTGGCGTCGAGCACGGAGAAGGCGTCAGTGGCGAGTCCGCTGGCGGAGGGGGAGGCAGGTTTGAGCGCGGATTTGAGGCGTTCGACGTTCTTTTCGGCGGCGTCGAGCGTATCGTCATTGAACATGAGCGGGGCGCGGTAGGTCCCATTCAAGACCAACATGCGCATCACATCCGAAGAACGCTTGGAGAGAAATTCTTTGATGCTGATGATGTTGCCAAGGCTCTTGGACATTTTCTCGCCGCCGAGCTGCAACATGCCGTTGTGGATCCAATAGCGCGAGAATTCCTTGCCGGTGTAGCTTTCGCTTTGGGCGATCTCGTTCTCGTGATGCGGGAAGATCAGGTCGTTGCCGCCGCCGTGGATGTCGATCTGTTCGCCGAGTTCGGCGAGGTTCATGGCGGAGCATTCGATGTGCCAGCCGGGGCGACCCTTGCCCCACGGGCTGTCCCATGAGATTTCGCCGGGCTTGGCGGCTTTCCAGAGCGCGAAGTCCATGGGGTGTTCTTTTTGCTCGCCCACTTCGATGCGCGCGCCCGCCTGCATGTCATCGAGTTTGCGCCCGGAGAGGCGTCCATAATCTTCGTCGCTCAGGATGCGGAAGTACACATCGCCATTTTCCGCGGCGTAGGCGTGACCTTTTTGGATCAGTCCTTCAATGAATTCGATGATGAGCGGCATGGTGGTGCTGACCTGCGGGTTGGAGGTGGCAGGCAGGACGTTGAGGCTCTTGAGATCATTGGCGTAATCTTCGATGTAGCGCGCGGATAATTTGAGCGGGTCTTCGCCAAGCTGATTGGCGCGGTTGATGATCTTGTCGTCCACGTCGGTGTAGTTCATGACGTGCTTGACGTTGTATCCGCGATATTCGAGGTAGCGGCGGATGATGTCGAAGACGATGGCAGACATGGCGTGCCCGACGTGCGCGTCGTTGTAGACGGTGACGCCGCAGACGTACATTTTGACTTTGCCGGGTTCGAGGGTCTGGAATTCTTCGGTTTTGCGGGTGAGGGTGTTGTAGATGCGAAGCATAAAATACCTTTTATCCACAGATTTCGCGGATTGAGCAGATTTTTTCTTATTGTATCTTAATACCCTCAGATGATGCGCTTGTAGTGGATGTTTAGGTGCTTTATCCGCAGATGATGCAGATCGGGCAGATTTTTTATAGATATGGACGATGTGTTTGTGATGGAGGTTTAAGTGCTTTATCCGCAGATGACGCAGATCGGGCAGATTTTTTGTCAATACCCCCAGACAAGGCGCTTGTATTGCAAGCTCGACGAGCCAAAATTGATCAATAAACCGCGTTTGAGCCCTGTAGCCTTTAGGTAATTCAGGAGCTGCGCTTCTTCACTATTCGTGATGTTCGAAAGAGCCTTGAACTCAACAATGATCTCAGCAAAACAAACAAAATCTGCCCGATAATGGACAGGGAGGAGAGTCTCCTTGTACCTTACGGGCAGATTAACTTCTCTTTCAAATGGAATTTGACAAGCAGTGAATTCAACAACTGCGGCTTCCTGATAAACACTCTCAAGAAACCCATGACCCAATTGACGATGAACCTCCATGGCTGCGCCAATGATGGCGTATGTCTGCGGGTCCCGCTTGTCTATCACCCTCATAAATTCCTATCTGTGAAATCTGTGCAATCTGCGGATTGTTACTTCTTTCCCTTTTTGACGTGGTCTTCGTCCACGCGCCCGAAGATCATGCGTCCGGCGGCGGTCTGGAGGACCTTGGTGATGTTGACTTCCATGTACTCGCCAATGAATTCCCTGCCGTTCTCAATGACGACCATCGTGCCGTCGTCCATGTAGCCGACGCCCTGTCCGTGTTCCTTGCCTTCCTGTATGACGTTGATGCGCAGGACTTCGCCGGGCAGGACGACCGATTTGACGGCGTTCGCCAGTTCGTTGATGTTGAGCACGGTCACGCCCTGCAGTTCGGCGACGCGGTTGAGGTTGTAGTCATTGGTGAGGACAGGGCATTTGAGTTGTTTGGCAAGCACGACCAGTTTATCGTCCACTTCGCGCACACCTTCGACGTTAATGTCCGAGATGCGGACGAGGACGTTGGGCAGTTTCTGCAGTTCGGAGAGCACTTCCATGCCGCGCCTGCCGCGTTGACGGCGCATGCCGTCGGGAGAGTCCGCGATGTATTGCAGTTCGTTCAGGACGAAGCGCGGGATGAGCAGGGTGCCGGGCAGGAAGCCGGTCTTGGCAATGTCCGCGACGCGCCCGTCGATGATGACGCTGGTATCGAGCAGGATGGTGCGGTTGAGGTTGGTCCATGAGGTGGAGCCGCCGCCTTCGTTGCGTCCGCTCAGGGTGCTGAGCAAGCCCATGATATCGCCCTGCCGCATGACGAAGATCGAAACGCCCAGATAGGAGAAGATCAAAACGCCGATGAAGGGCAAAACCTGGCTGAAGGGTTCGGGCAAAAGGGAGAGCGGGAACGCCAGCAGGGCGGCGATGAGCAAACCGACGACGAGACCGATCAACCCGGCGAAGAGGCTCTCCGCGGCGAGCCTGCCGAGCAGGGAGCGCAGCGTCCGCGCGGGGCGGGTGGTAAAGTACGGGGTAAGGATCAAGCCCGCGAGCGCGCCGACCAGCCCAAAGACCAGCGTGGTGCGGACGACGTCATCCGGGGCAAATTTTGCAAGATCAAATCCCCAATATCCGCCGATAATTCCGAATACGAACATTCCAACCAGGCGGAGAATGAATTCAAAACTCATGGAATAACTCCTTGTGAAATAATAAAAGGATGATAGCACGTCTAAACCTGTCCTGTCAATCGGGAGAAGCGCCGATTCGCCCATAAGTTGTTATAATCCGTGTTCAACCCCTTGAAAGGTTCCTTATTTTTCAAAGGCAAACCCAATGACCTTGCTTGATACCCTTGACCGTCCCCTGCGCGATCTGCGAATTTCCGTCACCGACCGGTGTAATTTCCGCTGTGTATATTGCATGCCGAAGGAAGTGTTCGGCTCGAATTACAAGTTCCTGCTCCATGAGCAGATCCTGACTTATGAGGAGATCACGCGGTTGGCGCGCATCTTCGTCTCGCACGGGGTGAAGAAGATCCGCCTGACGGGCGGCGAGCCGCTGGTGCGCAAGGATTTCCCCGACCTGATCGCAATGCTGGCGGAGATCCCCGACCTTGACCTGACGATGACGACCAACGGTTCCCTGCTGCCGCGCTTCGCAAAACAACTTAAGGAAGCCGGATTGAAGCGCGTAACCGTGAGTTTGGACTCGCTGGATAACGAAGTCTTCAAGTCGATGAACGATGTGGATTTCCCGGTGGAGAAGGTAATCGAAGGCATGGATGCCGCCGCGGAAGCCGGGCTGACGCCGATCAAGGTTAACATGGTGGTCAAGCGCGGCGTGAACGAATCCAGCATCCTGCCGATGGCGCGTTTCTTCCGCGAGAAGGGCTACATCCTGCGCTTCATCGAATTCATGGACGTGGGCAGCACCAACGGCTGGCGCATGGACGATGTGGTCAGCGCGAAGGAGATCATCAGCATCATCAACACCGAAATGCCCGTCGAGCCGGTGGACCCGAACTATCGCGGCGAGGTGGCGGAACGCTGGCGCTACAAAGACGGACGCGGCGAGGTCGGTGTGATCGCATCGGTCACGCAGGCGTTCTGCCGCGACTGCAACCGCGCGCGTCTTTCCGCGGAGGGGAAGCTGTACACCTGTCTGTTCGCCATCAAGGGGCACGACTTCCGTGACCTGCTGAGGGGCGGCGCAAGCGACGAGGAGATCTCCGACATGATCGCGAAGGTATGGGGCAAGCGCGCCGACCGCTACTCCGAGATCCGAAGCGAAAATACCATCCCCCTGCCGAAGGTGGAGATGTCGCACATCGGCGGATAAAACAACTCATGAACCATCGAAACGGGAACCCCATCAAAGCCATTCTGTTCGACCTGGACGGCACCCTGCGCCACCATCTTCCCACCGGTGTGCAGGTGTTCATGGACTACCTCGCCAGCCGCGGACTGCATTTCTCGGACGAGGAGAAAACCCGCGCCGAACGCTGGGAGCATTTCTACTTTGCCAACTCGCTCGAGATCCAGCAGGATAAAAAACTCTACAAGGATGAAGGCGAGTTCTGGGTCAACTATTCGAAGCGGCGGCTGGTGGCGCTCGGCATGCATCATCCGCAGGCGGCTGAGATCGCGCCGGATGTGTCGGCGCACATGGGCGAACATTACAAGCCCGAAGTGTACGTCCCTGAGGAGATTCCGCTCATCCTGACAACGCTCAAGGACGCCGGCTACATCCTCGGCGTGGTCTCCAACCGCGATGAACCCTACCATGAAGAATTGAAAAACCTGAGCCTTGATCCGTATTTCGGTTTCTCGCTTGCCGCCGGGGAGATCAACGCCTTCAAGCCCGATCCGCGCATCTTCGAACGTGGGTTGGAACTGGCTGGCACATCCGCGCAGGAGACGATGTATATCGGCGACAACTACTATGCCGACATCGTCGGTTCGCATCGCGCCGGGCTGACGCCTGTCCTGTACGACCCGGGCACGCTCTTCCCCGACGCCGAGTGCGCCGTCATCCAATCCTTTGTGGAACTGCCCAGCCTGTTAAAGTGACAGCCGTCTTAACCCTTCATGACCCATGCCGCGAATCGTTTTCGCGGCATTCGCGTTAAAATGGGTGTGGACGAAAAGGAGAACCTCATGGCTTGGGAACGGAAGATCATGCGCATTGTGCGCGTGCGGAACTCACAGAAAAAAGGCGTGCTTGCCAAATTACTGACAGCCATTGCCGAAGCGGGCGGGAATACGGGCAGCCTCATGCTGCTGACCGAAACGTCACAGCACGTGGTGCGCGACATCACCGTGACCGCGGACGATGAACAAAGCCTCATGGCGGTTTTGCAGGCGATGGAAAAAATGGAGGATACCAAGGTCATCGAAGTCCGTGACGAGGTGCTGGAACTCCATCAGAAGGGGAAGATCGCCATCCGTTCGCGCTATCCCATCGAATCGCTGACCACCCTGCGGCGCGTCTATACGCCCGGCGTGGCGGAAGTCTGCCTGCGCATCGCAAAGGACCCGTCGCAGGCGCGGCTGTACACCAGCATCAGCCACATGGTCGCCATCGTCACCGACGGGACGGCGGTGCTGGGACTGGGCGACATCGGTCCGCTGGGGGGCATGCCCGTGATGGAGGGCAAAGCGATGTTGATGGAAACGCTGGTCGGGCTTTCGGGCATTCCGATCCTGCTCAACACCAAAGACCCGGATGAGATCGTCCAGGCGGTTGCCGCCATTGCGCCGACCTTTGCCGCCATCCAACTGGAGGACATCTCCGCGCCGCGCTGTTTCGAGATCGAGGAACGACTGCAAGCCATGCTGGATATCCCGGTCATGCACGACGATCAACACGGCACGGCAGTGGTCACCACGGCGGCGTTGATGGTCGCCACGCGCGAGACCGGCACGGACTTGAACAAGGCGGTTATCGGGCAGATCGGGCTGGGGGCGGCTGGTCATGCCATCGGTCGGATGTTGATGCGTCTGACCGGGAACCCGGTCCACGGCGCGGATTTGAATCCGGATGCGTTGGAACGCTTTGAGAATGCAGGGGGCGTCAAATCCAATTTGAATGACATCATGGCAACATGCGATATTGTGATCGCCACAACGGGCGCGCCGAACCTGATCAAGCCGGAGATGGTGCGCAAAGGACAGATCATCCTCGCGCTATCGAACCCGAACGCGGAGATCGAACCCGATGTGGCGATGGAACGCGGCGCGGCATTCGCGGCGGATGGCAAGTCTGTGAACAATGTGCTGGGATTCCCCGGCATCTTCCGCGGCGCAGTGGATGCGTACGCGCCGCGCATCACGCATGAGATGTATCTGGCGGCGGCGAAGACCATTGCAGGGATGACGCCGCACGGAGAACTGGTGCCGAATCCGCTGGATAAAAAAGTGCATCTCGCCGTCGCGCGCGCGGTGGCGGAGATGGCGATCAAGCAGGGCATCGCCCGCGCGGATTACGTGCCGTATGTGGAGGAGTAGACCGTAGACGGTGGACGAACAAAAAGCGGCTTGCTGAATAAGCAAGCCGCTTTTTATGTCTACGAAGGACGCATCACTTGTGACCGTTCTTCTTCAAGACTTCCTTGAGCGTGGCTCCGAGACGCGTGATGCCCTCGCGGATGGTGTCGGGGTTCGAGTAGGAGAAGTTGATGCGCATGGTGTTCTGACCGCCGCCGTTCGGGTGGAACGCCGCGCCGGGCACAAATGCCACCTTGCGGTCAATGGCGATCTTCAAGACCTCCGCCGCGTCCACGCCTTCGGGCATCATGCCCCACAGGAACATGCCGCCCTGCGGACGGGTCCAGCGCATTTCGGGCGGGAACATCTCGTCCATCATTTCGAGCATCACATCACGGCGTTCCTTGTATGTGGCGCGGATGACCTTGACATGTTCATCGAGGAAGCCGCCCTTGCCGACTTCGTACGCCACATGCTGATTGAATGACGAAGTGTGCAGGTCGGCGGCTTGCTTGGTCATTACCAACCGTTGAATGACGTTGGGCGGTGCGACCACCCACGCCAGCCGCAGACCCGGCGCGAGCAGTTTCGAGAAGGTGCTCAGGTAAATGACGTTGCCCCGGTATTCGCCTTCCCCGTCATTGCGGAAGTGGTCGTCGATATAAACGACCGATGGGAGATGTTCGCCGTCATAGCGTAACTGACCGTATGGATCGTCCTCCACGATCGGCACGCCGTATTTGTCCGCCAGTTCCACCAGCTTCTCGCGGCGTTCGAGGCTGAGAGTCGAGCCGGAAGGGTTCTGGAAGTTCGGGAGCACGTAAATGAACTTCGGTCCGATGCGAAGCGCTTTTTCCAGTTCATCCACGATCATACCGTGCTCATCCGAAGGCACGGAAATGTACTGCGCGCCGTATGAATTCCACGCCTGCAACGCGCCGAGATAGGTCGGCGACTCGACCACGATGTAATCACCGCGGTTGATGAACAGGCGTCCGATGAAATCCAGCGCCTGCTGCGACCCGGACGTGATCAGGATGTTATCGGCGGTGATCGGCACACTGTAGCGCGCCGTGTGACGAGCGATCATCTCGCGCAAGGGCAGATATCCTTCCGTGGTGCTGTATTGCAACGCCTTCGCGCCCTGCGTTTCCAACACGCGGTTGCATGCCTCCTGAAACTCCTTGACAGGAAAGACCTCCGGCGCGGGCAATCCCCCCGCAAACGAAATGATGTCGGGTTGTTCGGTCAGTTTCAGCAGTTCGCGGATGACGGAACTTCCCATTCTTTGCATTCTGTGGGCATACCGATATTCCCAGGGTGTTTGCATGTTTACTCCTTGAAGAGAGATAAAAAAAGCCTGACAGGTACGCTGATACCCATCAGGCTTGCTGACTCAGGCAGAAATACGCCAAAGCGATGTAGCGCCGATAATCCGGTCATTGCACCTTTATCTTACCCAGTTTTCACAGCCCGCGCAACTGACTAACGTAACTGTAAATTGGAGGAGACTTGTCACAAATTTTCGGTCATGATCTTCTGGATGGAGCGGCGCGTGTACGAATCCACCGGCAGATGAAGAGCCGCCTCCGGCTTGACCCAGACATGCTCCTGCGCCTCGTCATTCAGCACCACTGTGCGCGAATCCGTTTTGCAGGCGTAGTCGAAGAAGATGAAGTGTCGTTTCTTCCAGAAAGACTCGTCAAAGATGAATTCCTGGAAATTGACGAATTTCAGGTCGTAGATGTCCAGTCCCGTCTCCTCCTTCGCCTCACGGACAGCCGCCTGCTCGATGCGCTCGCCCAGTTCCACATGTCCGCCGGGCACGACATATTTGCCGTGCCATTTGTGGCTCCTGACCAGCAACATCTCGCCGTCAGGATTGAAGATGAACACGCCCACTGTCGGTTCGGGGAAAATTTGATCTGCCATACTGCATCCTTTTGAATTCACCGCGGATGAACACAAATCGATCATCCTCTTTGTCTGTGTTCATCTGTGGTTAAAAAAACTCAACCAAATATTGCGATCACCATCACACCCGCGAACACGATCGCTGCGCCGACCACGCGGATCCCGCCCATTTTCTCCTTCAGGAACTGCCAGCCGAGAAACGCTCCGATCACCGCGCTGACCTCGCGGATCGCGCCCGAATAACTGAGTGGCGCAAAGGTGTAGGCGAACAGGGCGAGCATATAAGCCACCAGTCCCAGCACCCCGCCCAACAGGAGATAGCCGCGGTTCTTTTTCCATACCCGCGCGAATGCGTCCCAGCCATATCGGCGGGTGAGATAGGGCGTGGTTACCAATGGAACCATCACGAACATGGACAGTCCATACGGCAGGGCGGGTCCGTTCTTGACGGCGGTGCCGTCGAGGAAGGTGTAAATGGAAATGACCAGCGCAACCGAAAGGGCTGTGAGAATGCCTTTCAGGTGCGGCTTGTCGCCGCGATTTTTGAGCAGCGCCGTCGCGCCGTTGAGGACGATCCCACCGGTGATCATGGCGAGACCGATGTATCCGCCAATGGTCAATTCCTCGCGCAAAAACAACGCCGACCACAGCACCAGCAAGGCGGGAGCCGCTCCGCGCGCGATGGGATAGACGAGCGAAAAATCATGGTCGCTGTAGGCGATGCAGAGCAGGATAAAGTAGACCGCCTCCAGCAACATGCTGGCGATTGCGAACAGCCACATGTCTTGCGGCGGCAAACCCGAATAAAAGAGCAAGCCCAATGCCAGCAGTCCGCTCAAAATGACCTGCCAGCCCATGGCAACGTATTTCTCCTCCGCGCTTTTGAGCAGGAAATTCCATAACGCATGCATCGCGGCGGATGCGAATAGAAGGGCAATGGCGAGAACGGGCATGGGTTACCTCAAAAATTCGATGAGATATTTATTCACTTCGTCTGCTTTGTCGTGCTGTACCCAGTGAGTGGCATCCTCGAACATGATTGACCTGCCGTCATCGCATAACGCCAGGGACGGATCCACCATCTCATGGCTGAGCGCCAGATCCCGCTTGCCCCACAAGATCAGGGTCGGTGTTTGTACCCGCCGCATAGGAGCGTTCCTTCGATTGAAAATATATTTGAAACTGCTGTGAAAGATGGCGCGGTACCAGTTCAGCATGCCCGTCAACGCATCAGGCTGAGACCAAGCCTTCCTGTATTCGGAGAGGTCGTCCCTTGTAAACGTGCTTTTCTTCCCCGACCCGACCAGCATCCGCGCAAGGTTGCGGAAGTGATTCCGGCTCAATATCCATTCGGCGATGAAGCGCAATTGGATGAAAAAGATGTACCAGGATTTTATACGCTGGGCGGAATTTTCCAGCAGGAAGCGCACCATCACATCGGGATGCGGGACATTCAGGATGGCAAGTTTTTCCAACCGTTCGGGGTGATTCAAAGCCACCGTCCATGCGACCGCCGCGCCCCAATCATGACCGACGAGGTTGGCTTTCTCGATCTTGAAATGGTCGAATAATCCAACGATGTCCTTCGCCAATGTGTTGACATCATACGCTGTCACTCCGCGCGGTTTCTCGGACAGGTTATACCCGCGCTGGTCCGGGACGATGACGTGGAATCCCGCCTCCACGAGCGCGGGGATCTGCTTGCGCCAGCCGTAGTGGAATTCGGGAAAGCCGTGCAATAAGACAACCGACGGTCCGTTTTCGGGTCCGTCGGTCATGACGTGCAGTTTTACGTTGTTGGTTTTGATGAACTGACTGCGCATTCCGCTTAGTATAACGGAATTCTTGCTCCGTTGACCTTGTCCGCCTGCTCGGAGAACAGGTATTCCATGGCGGAGGCGATCACAGCCGGGGTCGTGCCTGTGCCTTTGTTCTCAATATCGATCGCGCGGACTTGAATGATGTTTGCGGTCACATTTGCTTCCTTCAACTCGGCGGCGAGCGAGAGTACCATGTTCTCCTGCGCGGCTTTGGCGGCGGTATAGACGCCCGACTTACCGGGCGGATTCGGCACCGTGGAAGCCGAAACAACGATGACCCGTCCCCATCCGCTTTCGGAGAGCGGTTTCGAGAAGGATTTGAACAGGTTGAACGTCGTGCGGACGTGCTGGTTGAGCATGAATTCCAAATCACCATGCGGGGTTTCGACGAAGGTCTTGCCGCCGACCCAGCCGCCGACGAGATGGAACAAGGCGTGGACATTGCCGAATTTGGCAAGAACCGCCTCGGCGGAGTCCTGAAGCGCCTGCGCATCGAGCAGGTCAATGGTTTGAGTGAGAAGCCTGTCCGCCGGCAGGTTCAAGTCACGAGACAGGGTATCCAATTTCTTTGGATCAATATCAAGCAACGCAAGCTTGTGTCCCTGCGCGGCAAAGGTTTTTGCAACCAGACTGCCAAGCGCGCCGGTTGCGCCGGTGATGACGATGGTCTTATTCATAGAGCGCCTTTATCTGACTGTCACTCATGCCTTCGACGATGGTCGGCTCGTGCTGTTCGAGCAGATGTTCCTTGCCGCGGAAATCGATCATGTGACCGGACTTGGCGGCTTTGGTTTGCAGGTAGAACAGGTTGTGCTCGTTGCTTGGCAGGATGTGCGGCAGGCGCTGGTTGATCCTGACACCGTGCTGTTCCAACTGTGCGATCTTCTTCGGGTTGTTGGTCATGAGTTGAATGGACTGTATTTTCATCGAGTGCAGCATGTGCGCGGCGACGGCGTAATCCCGTTCATCGTCGCGGAAGCCGAGCGCCAGATTCGCCTCGACCGTGTCGAGACCCTGATCCTGCAAACTGTAGGCACGGATCTTGTTCGTCAGCCCGATGCCGCGCCCCTCCTGGCGCAGATAGAGCACAATGCCCTTTTCCATGCCGCCGATCTTTTTCAGCGCGGCTTCGAGCTGGTCGCGGCAGTCACAGCGCAGGGAACCGATCACATCGCCCGTGAGACATTCCGAGTGCAGGCGCACAGGCACATCCTCCGCGCCGATGACATCCCCCTTGATGATGGCGACATGTTCCTTGCCGTCACGGTTGTTCGAAAATGCCACAATGTGAAAATCGCCAAAACGCGAAGGCAGTTCCGCCACCGCTTCAATATGGACACAGATCTTATCTTCGCCGTATCCATCGCACTCGTGGCAGCAATCTTCTTCAAGCAACAATTCAATTTGTTCGTGCGTAATTCCAGACATAATTCTCTCCACGACTGCGGCGAGCGCAGCCTATCTGATTTTATACTTCAAAACGACCCCGCCGTCATCCCATTGCTGGATATTTTGCAGGTGCATTTCGATCGCCGCATCGCGCGGCACGCCGAGTCCGTCGGCAAGGGTTGGGGCATTTGCGCCTCCGAAGATCATCGGCGCGATGTACAGCGTCAGTTCGTCCACCAATCCCAAACGCAGGAGTTCGAAATTCATCGTCCCGCCGCCTTCCACCATCAGCCGCCCCACGCCGATCTCTTTTAAGGTTGACATCATCTTCACAAGGTCAACACGCAGCGCATCATCCACAAATACTTCAACACCATGTGTTCGCAGGTGTTCGAGTTGTTCCTTAGATGTCCGATGTGTTGTAAATATTACGACCCGCGCATCCCCTGCCTTAACAAAATCTGAATCAATGGGGATGTCTGCGACCGTGACCACCCCCACCTTAATCGGATTGGGCGGACGCCCCTGATGTATCCTCCCCTCACGCAGCGTCTCGGACTTAACCGTAAGTTTTGGCAGTTCTTCCAGCAGCGTCTTCCCCCCGACAAGGACGGCATCTGCCGCGGCGCGGAGCATATCCACGCGCTCCTTATCCCGTTTGGACGAGATCGCCGAGCCCTTGCGCTCGGACGTATCAATCTTCCCATCCGCAGTCATGGCAACGTTGATAAAAACAAAAGGACGGTTCATCCTTCAATTATAGTTTCAAACCGCGCCTTGTTCCGATTGTTTTTCAGTGTGCGCTTTGCTATAATCTTGTACACATTTATCCATGTCGAAACGAGGAAACATGCACCGAATTTTACTGATTTCCGCCGTTCTTTTGAGTCTTTCATCTGTTTACGGGTTTTCTTCGTTTCAGGGAACAGATGGGGGAAGCATTGTCGTTCTGAACCGCAGCGGACAAGTCGTTTCCCAGATCACAGATGGCGATATGATCCGCATTCAGGGAACACTGTCCCAGCCTGCCGAGCAAACCTCGACAATCACTTTTTATTTGGACGACACATCACTATCCATCGACTCGTGCACCCTTACAAGAGGCGATACGGACTGTTCCACTGATGCAATCCCCTCCTTGGGCTGGTACTGGAACGCGGACGGAAATCCGAAGTCATCCCGCACGATCCGCGCAGAAGTTGAAAACGGCAACGTGATCGGTCAATCTGCTCCCATACACATTGCCCCCCGCCCAGTTGTCATGGTGCACGGGTTCATCTCCGATTGGACGACATGGAAGTCCTATCTTGGCACGGACGGCTTTCTTGCATCCTTGGAACTGGCGGGGTTCGCTGTTGGCGATGGTCAGGTTCCCGGCGCGATGAACACAGGCAATCTATTAAATCCCCCCGGTCGCACAAATACGATAAAAGAGAACGCAGAAATTCTGGGCGAATATATCAACGGCGTAAAACGGGAGACAGGCGCGGAGATGGTGGACCTCGTCGTGCATAGCATGGGCGGCATGATCTCACGCTATTACATCGACCGCGTCATGCAGGAGCGCGATGTGGCGCAGCTTGTCATGCTCGGCTCCCCGATGGGCGGATCGGATTGTTCCGTGCTCCCCGCCGCGCTTGGCTTCTATCTGCCCGCCTCCATCGAGATCCGTGAAAGCTATATGTCCGGCGTGTTCAATCAACAGGTCACCAAACGTCACGGCATCGAATTTTTCGACCTCGGCGGCACCGCCATCAACGAAGCCTTCAAATCCCCCTGCACCGATGTGCCCAATGACACGGTTGTTTCCTTTTCAAGCATCAATGCCATCCTCCTGCAATCGTCCCAGATGGAAGTCATCCATAGCGATCTGACCTTCTCCGCACAAGTCTTTGACGAATTCGTCAAGCCGCTTCTCCAAAGACCGGCAGGGACGTTTCATTCCGCGCCGGACCCTGCCCCGCCATCCCGGAATGAATCTCCGCTGCAATTTACGCGCCTCTACACCGGTCATGTGGACGCAGGCGGCTCGACCTCCCTGACCATCAACATAGACGCGGATGTAAGCGTCGCCGGGTTTGCGCTCTATGACCCATCACGTTCTGTCAGCACGGTTGTCCGGGGTGCAAGCGGTAATATCATCGAACTGGATCCGCAAACGAATGGCTTCATTCGAGTGACGGACCCGGCATCCCTGTTCTATCTGGGGTATGGATTTGCAAACCCGCGCCCCGGTCCCTGGAACATCACGGTGGATGCAACCGAATCCACGCCTCCAGAGGGCACAGACTTTGCCATTTCCGTTTATTTCATAGGCGGCACCGTGCTGGATGCGAGTTCCAGCAGCCTGATCCCCAAGATCAACGAGACGGTCGAATTCAATGCAAGCCTGTCGTTGGGCAATCAACTTCTCGAGATACAGGAAGCGCGGGTGTCGATCCAGGATCAGAATGGAAACATTGAAACGCTAAATCTTTCATCCGGCAGGCAGGTATCAGCGTCATGGACGCCGCGCGAAGCGGGTGTTTATGCCGTGGATGTGATCGTCACTGGCATTGCCCCCGACGGGTCTGTCATTGAACGTACCGATTTCCTCGCCGTTGAAGTCCAGCCCAATCCGAGCAACTTTTTTGTAACCTTCAATTTGCTTGCAGTGATTGCGGTCATATTAACGATATTGGCGATCCTGCTTGCGATCATCTTCAGCGGGATGCGGTTGTTACGCAGATTGCGGGAACAGGGCTCTTAATACGATCCGGCAAAATACTTGCCCAACAAGTTGTTGTAATTCACGTTGACGATCTCACGCGCCAGGGCGAAGAAGTCAGCGGATGTGGCATGACCGTACGCATGGCGAACGGTATATTCCTTCAGGAATTTCGAGAAATTGCCATGCCCCATGAGAACGCGCATTTCATCGAGGAAGCGCGCCCCGCGAAAATAAACGGCATTGGTGTACGCGCGGAACGACCCGCCGTTGTAAATATTCGTATCCACATAACCGGTGGGCTTGAAATAATCCACACGGAACTGCCACCACCAGCTGATGTTGGCTGGATAGTGATCCTCGTAAAAAAGACGTTCGCTGTAAGTGGAGAGCGCTTCGTCCAGCCAGGGTTCGAGGGCGTGGTCGTTACCGACGAGACTGTACCACCACTGGTGTGCGATCTCATGCACGCCGATGGTGACCAGGTTGCTGCGCGACGTACCGTTGTACTGCCTGTAAAAATCGGTCGAAAGGAAGATCAAGCCGTCATACTCCATGCCATCATTCATATCGGTTTGCACAACAGCAAGGGTTTGATGCGGATAAGGCGCAAACTGTTCCGAAAATGTATTGAGCGCCTGCGTGGAATACGTCAGCATGTCGTTGCCGGCGGTTTGGAACCCATTGAAATAATACGAACGGATGGAAACGTTCCCCACCGTAGTTTCAGCGACAAGGAATTCATTGCTGGCGGACAGCGCCAGCGTGCGCGCGCCATACAAGCGGTAACGCGTCCATTCGCCGTTTTGGTCTGGTGAGGCTCCCACAGCCAGGGTCACCCCTGAATCCGTTTTGATGTTCAACTCGATATCCGCCGAATCATAGACGAGATGCTCGCCCCAGGGCATCGGCTCATGCAAGATCCATCCGCCGCGATACGGAACAATGAAGGGATACCAGTCCACGAGGTTGATCTGGTTGAAGTCGTAGCCGAAAACGTTGCTGGAAGATTTGGCGGGGATATTGAGTTTGAAATTCAATGTCAGCGTGGTGGCGGAGCCTGCGTCAAGCGGCTGGGGCAGGTTGACCGTCAGGCGTTGACCGTTAAGCGTATAGGATGCCAGCGGTGTGCCGTCCTGTGAGATCAAGTTCAACAGAAAGGCATTGGTGTAAACGTTCGGCTGGACGGATAGAACAAGGTCGGACAGGGTCACGCCTGTGTTGTTATAGTAGCGGATGGTCTGTTCGGCGGTGATGGTCTTGTTCGCGAAATCGAGCGTGGCGTGGATGATGTAATTCGGGCGAGAGGAATTTCCCGGCGTGGGGGAGGTTGGGGCGACAGAATCAGATGTCGGGGAGGCGGGAGGCGGAGTGAACGTCAGGGTGGGCGGCGGTGTGTTGGTAAAGGTCGCAGTGGGCGGCGGCGCTTCGGTGAAGGTCGGCAGCGGGGTGTTCACTTCCCCGGATGGTTGAAAGGGGGTGGCGGTAGGCGAGGCGTTTGGGTCCTGCGTGATGAGGATGAAGGGCGCAAAATGCTGCGGCGTGGGGGCGGGCGTTGGAGATGCGCAGGATGCGATCAGGATCGCTAACAGAAAAATATAAGGAATGCGTTTCATGGATAAACGCCGCGGAAGTATTGGCTGACGAGGTCGGAGATGTCGGCGCTGGTGTGCAGGCGCAGAATGCGGAAGAAATCGCTGGCAGTGACGATCTTGCCGCGCCCCTGATCGAGATAGTTTTGCAAGAAGGTGAAGAACGCTTCGTCACCAATGCGGGTGCGGAGTTTTTCGAGGAAGTGCGCGCCCTGAAAATAGGTGGCGTTGGTGTAGGGACGGAAGCCCTGCCCCTCGTAGATGGGAATATCTACGAAGCCTTGCGGTTGGAAGAAGTCGATGCGATACGTCCACCACCAACTGACGAGGTCGGGATACATGCTTTCGTAATAGATGCGTTCCGAATAAGTGGAAAGCGCCTCGTCGACCCAAGGCTGTGTTGCCTGATCGCTGGCGACCTGCTCGAACCACCATTGATGCGCGGTCTCATGCACTGCAACAAAGGTCAGGTAGTTGGCTGGCGTTCCATCATAGAGATTGTAGAAATCCTTGCTGAGATAGAAGAATGCGGAATATTCCATGCCGTCGTTGAAGTCACCCATGACGATGGCAAGGCTTTTGTGCGGATACGGTCCAAAGCGTTGACTGAACACTTGCACGGCTTCCGCGGATGCCTGCAGAGCGCCCTGTCCGCCGCGCTCGTTGAGCGGGAAGTAATAACTGGAAAGCGCCACATCTCCGACCTGCAAACTGGCGACTTGGAACTCGCGGCTGGCGGCGAGAGCGAAGGTCCGCGCGGCGGTGATGGTGTAGCGTGTGGCATCGCCAACCGACTCCGAGACGCCGCTCGCCGCGACGATGGGGGCGCTGGCTGGGTCGGCAAAGCGGATGGTCACTTCGTAATCCGCGGCGTCGTAGACGAGGTGTTCGCCGTAAAACCACGGGTCATGCAATGTCCATTCACCGTTGATGAACGGCACAACGAATGGATACCAGTTGACGAGATTGATCTGCCTGCTGGTATAGCCGTAAATGCGCGGGCGCGAGATGCTGGGATCTTCCTGCTCGGCAAAGGGGAGCGAAAGCGAGTAGCGAATGCCGACCTCGACCACTTCCCCTGCAGGGACGGCGGACGGCAGGGAGATATCCATCCGCTGGCCATTGAGCGAATAGGTGTTGATCGTTTCTCCGCTGATGGAAATTCCATCCAGTTTGAAGCTGCCTGTCCACAGATTGGGGACAACAGCAATGACCAGCGCCTCGAGCGGACCTCCGGTCAGGTTTTGGTACTGGATGATCTGTTCCACGCTGACGGTGTGCGCATCGTAATTGATAAGCGCATCGATGATGTATTTGGTCCGCATGGGCGGCGGGGTGGGAGTCGCCAGATCCAGTGTGGGGATGGGCTCGAGAGGCGAAACCGTTTCCGTCGGAGCGGGAGGCGGAGGCGTCTCTGTTGCTGGCTGGGGCGGAGGCAATGTCACTGCCGGAGCGCAGGAGGATAAGAAAGAAAGAAGAAAGATCGAAAGAAGGATTTGTCTGGCTGGTTTGTTTCGCATGGACGCAATTCTAACAAAAAAAATCCCGCCAGTTTTTGGCGGGAGAATTCTTCGGAAACGTTAACCTTCCATGCTTTTCTTGAGCGTTGCGAGCGAGTCTTGCAGGAGTTTGGTCATTTGTCCCTTCATCATGTCTTCCATGCCCGGCATGGACGGCATCCCGGCAGGGACGAGGTTGGTGTCCATTTGCATGGTGACCTTGGTGCCGCTGCCTTCGGCTTCGAGCAGGGTGGTGTTGACCATGTCCGATGCGGGCGGCGGGGCGAAGGTTTTGACGCTGAACAAGCGGTTTGGCTCGTAGCCGACGATCTCATTCATGGTGTCGATATTCATGCCGTTGCTGCTGGTAGTGATCTTGTATTTGGTGCCTACCTGCATCGGTCCCTGCACTTCCACTGCGGTGACGTAGGAACTGATCTTCTTTTGATTTTCGAGGTTTGTGATGTAAGCGAAAATCTCCTCAGCGGATTTGTTGATGGTGGCGGTTGCTTCAATGATTGCCATGGGGAACTATCTCCTTTTGTTCTTGTGAGTTGGTGATTGCATTATATGAACTTTGGATGGATGCACAATGAACTTAAGGGGGATATGGGATTAGCCGTTGGTACTATGGCGGCGTCTTTTTTCACCTTCAATACTTCACAATCCTCGGCAGTTTTTTCGCTGTTTCAATTGCATTATGCAGTTCCTTGGGGAGGGGAGCGATGCCGTCGAAGCCGCTCCGCACCACAAATTCGATCAGCATCTGCCGCAAATCCTCCGTCTTCCATCGGGTGAATTTGTCCGGCGTATCCAGTCCAGCGTCATAATACAAACGGGCGCGGACGCTCTTGATTGCGCCCACGCGCGACAAGTCCGAGAGTTTGATGAGTTCCATGATGCTTTGTGGTGATATGCCCGTCCGTCTGGCTAGTTTTTCACGCGCTGCGGGCGTCCTGCCTGCCGCAAGCATGTGCTCGACCGTGACGATTCCCATCGCTTCCAACGTTGCGACATCATCCAAATTCACGCCTCGGAATTTGCGCAGTTTGAATGCTTGGCGGGTCTTTGCGGTTTCCTTTTCCCGAAGCGCGCCGGCCAGTTTCATCAGGGATGAGTTCCCGACGAACTTATAGTACAGCGCCAGTCCGCGCATCTGTGTTTTGACCTTGTTTTTGTCCAGCGATTTTGCGTAATCGAGGATGTCCTGCTCCCCTGCCTTTTCCACCCCGGTTCTTTTTTTCTTCGACAGGTACGCTTCAAATGCCCCGACCTGGCGGATCAACCCCTCCACTACATGTTCTTTCTTTCCCGCTTTTTTCAGAAATTGACGAAACCCCTTTTCGTCCATGAGTCACTCCTTTCCCGTAATCGAGAAGACGGTTTATAGTGACATTGTATTTCGTCCGATGATGAATTTCACGTGTCTTTTGTCATCTCACGGGAGGTTCAATTTGCGCCTCGCATCCGCTGCCACCCAAAAGCGAGAAGGAAGAACAGGGTGGCGGTCAATACAATGGCGGAGCCGGAGACGATGTTGAGATAGTAACTGAGATACAAGCCGATCACCGATGAGACTGCCCCGATCGAGGCGGAGACTAGCATCATGGGAAGCAGGCGGCGGGTAAGCAGATAAGCGGTCGCGGCAGGCGTGACCAGCATGGCGGCGGCGAGACTGACTCCCACGGTCTGTAACGAGACCACAACAGTCAGGGCAAGCAGGACAAGCATGAGATTCCGCAGGAGTTCGGCGGGCAGGCGTAACGTGGCGGCAAGGACAGGGTCAAAGGAAATGACGAGGAAGGGCTTGAAAAGCAAAACCACCGTAAGCAGAATGGCGAGACTCAATCCGGCGATCAGCCACAGATCCATTTTGCTGACGCCGAGCACATCCCCGAACAGGATGTGGCTCAGGTCCACGGCGTAGGTTTGCATGGAACTGATCAATGCCACACCGAGCGAAAGCGCCGCCGCGAACATGATGCCGATGGCGGTGTCCTCTTTGACGACGCCTTCGCGGGAGAATAATCCGATGATGAGGGCGACGACCACCGCCGCCACGCCCGCGCCGATGAGCAGGTCGCCGCGGAAGATATAAGCAATTGCCACGCCGGGCAGGATGGCGTGCGCCATGGCGTCACCGAGAAATGCCATGCCGCGCAAAACAACATACGTGCCCATCACCGCGCACAACACGCCGACGATGACGGATGCAAGCAGTCCGCGCTGCATGAATTGATAGGCGAGAGGCTCCAATATCCAGGTCATTGCACCTCTCCATGATGGTGATGATGATGCTCACCTTCGGGCGGACAACATTCATCCACCAGCATCATGCCATTTTCCATCACAAGCAGGGAGTTTCCGAATGCCTGCGCGAGATTCTCCTTCACAAAGACCTGTCCCGCCGCCCCGTAGG
>CAYPHR010000023.1:0-19509 GCA_964410375.1 uncultured Anaerolinea sp.
GTCTTGTTTCAGGACGATCAGCACGGTCATGCCGGGTTTGATGTTGGAGCGGGTTTGTCCGTTCATGTGACTCCATCCGAAATAAGCGAAGGGATAGGGTTGACCCGCCGATCTTTGCGGATCTTTCCTCTTCTATTTCAAATCCGTTCGATCTGTGTCATCTGCGGATCGATGCCGAATCATGTTTAATATATCACGGGGTCGTCGGGATGTTCGGCGTTCCACAATGCCACCACTTCCTCCACCGTCTTCCCGATGTGCTTCTTATTGAGGATGGTTCCATTGAATGACCGGTTCAGCGCCCGCTTCAATCCCCGGTCGAGGCGGTGCGCCACGTCGAATTCCCCCTTGTAATTGATGTTCGGCAGGTAGGTTCCCAGCCCTTCGAGCTTGACCCCGCGTCCGTAACTGTTGAAGTACACGACCGCATCCTGCAAGCCTGTCAGGACGCCGATCACGTCTGTGCGGGTAACTGTGGACATGGAGGAGATAAGATCTGCCGTCTCTTTCCAGTCGGCTGTCCTGCCAAATTTGATCTGAGGACGGTAGTGATTAAGCGCAGCTACTAGGGATGTCATGCAAAACCTCCTGCTCTTTTTCTGAATTTCAACGCTTCTAATCCCAATATCCTGTCAGGATATTAATTGTTTGATGTCAGGATATTATACGTTTGCTGGCAGGATATTGTCAATTGAACGGGGTGTTTTTAAAAAAGAGCGAGACGATCACCAAAAAAGTAACCGTCTCGCCGGGAGATTTCCGCGCATGTCATGCTCACTAGAGCGCATCTACTTTCTTCAGGACAAGGTACTACTTCCCCATCTTCAGCGTCCAAGCGGTCACTTCCTCCGTCTTGCCTTTCAATTTGAAGGTGCAGGATTCCATGCCGCTCGTGTCCAATCCCGCCGCACTGCGGGCCGCATCGCTGATCAATATCTCGCCTGCCTTCGCAAGAGACGTGAGTCGTGACGCCGTATTGACCGAGTCGCCGATCATGGCAATGTCTGAAACGCCTCCCTCCGCGTTGACAGAACCGACATATGCCACGCCGGTATTGATGCCAATGCCGACAGGAATCCAGGGACCCGCCGGGGAACCGTATCCCATTGCCTTCATGATGCGCTTGCCCGTCTCGACCGCCACCCTGGCATGTTCCGGTCCGGCAAAGCCCGGCACGAAGAATCCCGCCACTTCATCGCCGAGCAGTTTCTCCACGAAGCCGTAACTGCGGAAGAACTCATCCGTTGCGGCGCGGTAAAAGCGGTTGATCAATTTGCTGTGTTCCTGCGGGGAGGTCTTCTCCGCCATGCCGGTCGAACCGCGCACGTCCACGAACATGATGGAGATCTCCAACTCCACGCCGCCGTGATACTCGGTCGCAAAGTTCTCGCACAGGTTGCACAAATGCGGATTTAACTTCGACCGTTCGACGTTCCACAACGCCTTCCAGATCCACCCGCCGATGCCTTCGAAGGGAATGTAACAGACCGCGCAGCGCGGACTGCGCGGGATGCGTTTGATCAGCGGGCGGAATATTTTCCGCTCGAACCAGGGCGCATCCATATAATCCGGCATCTCGCCTGTGGTAAGGTAGCTATGCCAGGCATTTCGGATCAATTCTTCGGAGATCTTGTGATCGGTCATTCTGTCTTTCCTTGCACCGGTAAAACACAATAAAATTCGTACAATTTTCTAACTCAACAGCCCTCGCGCGAAAGCAAGCACTGCCTGCACATCATTGAAATTCGTGAACGGACCCACCGAGATGCGCACCGCGCCGGAGGACTTGCCGTCGATGCACTTGCGGAACTCGTCTATGGACATGACATCCCTGTGTTCAGGACGCGTAAAGCACACGTCAAGTTCCACGCGCGAGATGCCAAGCGCGATCTCACCCGCGCCGGGATTGCAGAAACAGCCCGTCCGCAGGGAGATGTTCACCTTGTTCGCTTCGCTTTCGATAAAGCGATGGTCGAAGGCGGTGCCGTGCGGGTCGTAGAAATTGACGGTGACTGCCCCGCCTCTTCCTTCGGTGGAATTTGGTCCGAACAGCCGGATCAGCGGCTCCCCGTTGCTGTGTTTCATGGACGTGAGATTATCCAACAGCCAGCCGGTCAGCGTTCTTACGCGCTCACTGATGACGTCATAGCCGATGGACTCGATATGTTTCAATCCGATCTCGAGCGCGGGGATGTTGAGATAGTCGAGCGTGCCGTCTTCAAAGGCGGGAGCGCCGTCGGCGAGGTAGTATTTGCCGCCCAGCACAGACGCGACTGTGATGGTCCCGCCTGCGAACCAAGGACGATGAAGCTTGGCTAACGCTTCCTTGCGCGCGATCAGTGCGCCAAGTCCCGTAGGGTAGCCGAAAATCTTGTAGAAGGAAATAGGAACAAAGTCCGGTTTGACCTTGCCCAAGTCCAGTTTGCTGGTGGGAACGTAGGCGGCGGCATCGAGCAGGACGTCCCAGCCGTGGGCGTGCGCTTTCTCGATCCATTCGAGCGGATGCTTGACGGAGGAGAAGTTCGATTGGGCGGGATAGGCAAAAAGATTATGACCAGTTTTGGAGGGGCGAGCCAGTTCCGTTTCAAGTTGTGAAGCGTCCACGCGCATATCGGGCAGCATGACCGGGATGTAGGTCACTTCTGCGCCGCGCGCGTGAGCGAATTCGCGAATCCCATTGACCGAGTTGTGGTTGTCGAAGGTCAGCAGGTAACGTCCGTTCGGGAAGGGATAACTCTCGCCGACAAGCTTGAGCGCGCCGCTGGCGTTGGGCGTGAAGATGGCGAGATATTCGCTTGGATCGGCGTTAAAGAATTTGAGAACATATTCGCGCGCGCCTTCGACAAGTTCAGTGGCGGCAAGCGAAGTGGGATTGGTCGAATGCGGGTTGCCGAAGACGCCTTCGTGAAGGAGTTGGTGGTGCTTTTGAATTTGCGACTCGGCGTAGATGCCGCCGCCCGTGTAATCGAGATAAACGTGTTCCCCCGCGTCGAGGCGGGCGTAGTCGGTCTTGCGGAGTTCGTCTATTTTGGAGGTTTGTTCGTAGGTGGGGTATTTCTGAAGGAAGGTTTCGAATTCAGTGGGCATTCGGGAGTCTCCTGAATTCAATTTAACCACAAATTACAGTATGGATGACGAGCTTTCCCCTAATTGGGAAAATCATGTGGTATCACAATTTCTTCAATGCATCGTCAATGAATTTCAAAAAAGCAGTTGTGCTTTCTCCATCTGGTCCATTGATCTTCCAATCAATCGGATCAATCATCGGGCGAACAGAAGCGGCGAGTTCCCAGAACCCCATATTCTTGGGTGCATATCCTGTTTCCAGTTCGTAGGCGCGAATGAACTCATCCGCCGCATCAGGAAACCCCATCATCAACATGTTCATACGCGCATAGGCAACATCAACTCCGGGGTCGCCATAGGCAGCCTCCTCCCAATCAATCACCGCGGCAATTTCATTCCTGTCCCACAGGATATTTCCAGTCCAATAATCCAGGTGCAGCAACACTGGTGTGTCTTTTTGAATTTTTTGGGATAACTCATAAAGTATCCACCAAACATCCGAACCCTTCGGATATTCCTGCATATAATGCGGCGGCGCATCATGATTCAAAAACCATGATACTTCGGCATTCCCCTTCAATAGAAAAGTTTGCTCCTCTGCCCCGCATGGGATCGAATGAATCCTTGCCAGCGTCTGCGCGAGTTTGCGCGCCCAATCCATCGGTTCGGATGGCGCATCCATTATCAGCCTGCCTTCCACAAAACGCGTGACGATGCCGGGACTTCCGAGAACTTCCCCCTTTAGATCGAGATACAACGCCTTGGGCGCTGGGATTTTGTGACGATTCAACAATTCGAACGTCTTAAACTCCCTCTGCGCCTTTTCACCACGGTCATAATCGCCAAAAACCTTGTAACGCCGGACAGCAAAGCGCGACACATCGCCATTGGATAGACGAGCGTCCACGATCTCGGTAGTATTCGAGAAACTTCCGGGGGCAGTCTCGATCTTCAGTAAGGTACTTCCCTTTGCAAGAATACCCAAAAGAGAGTGGGCAGTTTCTTCTGTCAATGGTTTCAAAGATTCATCGCTCATCCGCATCCTCAGTATGTGATTTCACAACTTGACCGTGTTACTAAGCTTCCCCAGCCCTTCGATCTCCACTTCCACCACATCGCCATTCTTGAGTTCGCCGACACCTGCGGGCGTGCCGGTCAGGACCAGGTCGCCGGGTTCGAGCGTCATCACGGATGAGATGTACGCGATCAACGTGCCGACATTGAAGACCATGTCCCTTGTGGACGCCATCTGGCGCATCTGCCCGTTGACGCGGCAGGTGACCACGGCATCGGACGGGTCGAAGTCGGTGTCGATCCACGGACCGAAGGGGCAGAACGTGTCGAAGCCTTTGGCGCGCGTCCATTGACCGTCCGTTTTTTGCAGGTCGCGGGCGGTGATGTCATTGCCGATGGTGTAGCCGAAGATGTATTCCTTCGCGTTCTCGGCGGTAACGTCCCTGGCGCGTTTGCCGATCACTGCCGCCAGTTCGCCTTCATGTTCCACCTGCTTCGACTGCGGCGGCAGGATGATGGTCCCGCCGGTGGGGATGATGGAAGACGGCGGCTTGAAAAAGATGAGCGGCACTTTGGGAACTTCGTTGCCTAATTCTTTCGCATGTTCGACGTAATTACGCCCCACGCACACGATCTTGCTCGGTTCGCAGGGAGCCAGCAGGTTCAACTCCTTGAGCGGAGTACGCGCTTCGCGGCGGCGGAATTCGCCGAAAATGTTTCCCTGAATTTCGCCGATCTTGTCTTCCAGCATCCAGCCGTAGGTGGGGATGCCCTCATTATTCTGATAACGGACAATTCGCATACTGATTCCTTTCAAGACCAATCCACAGATTGATCAGATTTCACAGATGGAACAAAAAAATCGGCGCAATCTGCAAAATCTGCGGATGCTTATCACTTCCCTTTATATTCCACGATCTCCAGCCGGTCCACATCCAGCAACAGTTCGCTGACCGGCTTGCCCAGCACGGGATGCACCAGGTCCGGGGCGATGTCGTTCAATGGAACAAGGACAAATGCCCGTTGGTGCAGACGCGGATGCGGGATCGAAAGCGGCTCGGAATCCAGGATCAGGTCATCGTAGAACAGGATGTCCATGTCGATCAGGCGCGGACCGTTCTGGAAACTTGGCTCGCGTCCCAGCGCAGTCTCGAGGCGCTTCAGATGTCCGAGCAGCGCATCCGCTTCCAGATAGGTCTCCGCCATCACCACCTGGTTCAGGAACGCAGGCTGGTTGGCGTATCCCCAGGGCGGGGTTTCGTACACCGGCGATTTTTTCTTCACCGTCATTTGCGGCGCAAGGTTCGAGATGGCGTTCTTCAAATTGGCAAGGCGGCTGCCCATGTTACTGCCCAAGGCAATATAAACAGTATGCACCATGTCATCCTCACATGTCGTGTTCGTCGAAGTGTTCCACCACGTCCGCGGCGAGCCACTCTTCGATGGTCGGGTGTTCGAACGCGCTTTCGGGCAGTCCGCGCACCAGATCGATCATCTCCAGCCGCTTGTGCTCGAACAGCGTCCGCAACTCATCGCTGCCCATGCCCTGATATTTTGCCACGATTTCCGCGTTGTAGGCATCGGTATCCGCTGGTCCTTTATAGACAAAAGATGGGTCTTTCAATGCGCCTTCCACCGCGGCCACGCCCTCATCCCACCATGCGACCACATGCGCGAGCATATCTTCGAAGCGCGCCAGCCCCTGCTTCCTCAAATAGTCATCCTTCTTTTCCGAAGCGTCGAACTTTGCCACGAACGTCCCCCATTCGTGCTCGAGCGTATCCAGCGTCAGGAACTTGCTCAATGCGACCAGATGCTCGCGCGCGTGATGGATGAAGATACCGTTGATGCGCCCCTGAATGCGCTTGTCGTCGAACGCCGCCTCGTTCACGGATCTCAAGTCTGTCGCGGCTTTCTGACGCGTTCTCTCAAAGTGAGCCAGAAACTCCGCTTCGTCCCAATCCTTGTATTTCGCCACCGCTTCGGCATTGAAGGCATCGAAATCGTATTTATTCTTTTCGAACTCGCGTCCCTCTGCGATCGCCAGAATGACCGGCATGACATCCTCCCACCATGCCAGAATGTGCGCCAGCATGTCGCGGAACTGGTCATAGCCCTGCCTGCGAACGCGCTGCATACCGTCCAACTTCGGCAGGCGGTTGAAGCGCTCGATGTACGTCGCCCATTCGATCTCAAGAAAATCCAGTGTGCGTTGTTTGTAGCTCATTGTTATTCTCCAGATAATAAGGTGACAGTCACTTTAAAAGTGACTGTCACCTCAGATTTTACTCAAACAATTCCACCACATCCACATCCCCCAACGCCCGCAGCAGATCCGCGCTTTTCATGATGATGGCTGTATTGCGGACTCCCGACCCGATGGAGACTTCCTCCTCCTTCAGGACGCCCGCCTCGACCATAACCCTCACCCTTCGACTGCGCTCAGGGCTAGCCTGCTTCGCCATCCCAAACGGACTGACCGTCCCGATACGGTAGCCGGTCACTGCCAGCACTTCGTCCTCCGCCGCCATTGTGATGCGCGAACGACCGAGAAGTTTCCGCAGGGCTTTCCACGAGATTTGTTCAGGTCCCGCCACAAGGACCAGCGCATATTCGTCCTCCGTCACGCGGAAGAGGATGGAACGCACCACCTGCGCGGGGCGCTGATTCCGCTCACGCGCGGCTTGCTCGAACGACTCTACCGAGCCTTCGTGGTGAAAGAGTGTGTGCGGCACGCCCAATTTTTCAAGCGCAATGCTGGCGGGAGGTCGGTCCATTTATTTTGTTTTCTCTTTATACTCGCACAACTCCCTGACCGGGCATTGCGGACAAAGCGGTTTCCTTGCATGGCACACTTCACGTCCCAGACGGATGATGTTCAAGTGCGCGGCGTAGTACGTTGCGGGCGGGAAGACCGCTTCGAGATGCGGATGTGCCTGTTCGACGGTCATCTTCTCCGGGCGGAGTCCGATGCGACCGGTGACGCGATAGACGTGCGTATCCACCGGGAAGGCGGGTTTGCCCAGTGAAAAGCACAGCACAATAGCGGCGGTCTTCGGTCCCACACCGTTGAACTTCGTTAGCCAGTTCCGCGCTTCTTCGAGCGGCATGTCCGCGAGGAATTGCAGGTCGAGCGCCCCGCGTTCCTTCGTGATCTCACGCAATACCTGCTGAATGCGCGGACCTTTTTGATTCGCAAGTCCCGCCGGTCTGATGGCGGCGATCACATCCTTTTCCTTCGCGTCGCGCACCGCTTCCCATGTGGGGAATTTGGCGCGCAGGGCGTCGAAGGCGCGGTCGCGGTTTACATCATTGGTGTTCTGGGAAAGGATGGTGGAGACCAGTTCGTCGATGGCGGGCAGCGGGTTGCGCCAGATCGGCTCGCCAAAAACTTTCATCAGCGTTTCGTGGATCTTGATCGCGCGGGTTTGGAGTTTTTTCATAGCGTAAATACAGGTTGTGAATTTCCGGTGATGATGCCGGCGTAATTCCTCAATATCTTTTCGGGACCAAATTTTGCCAGCGCGTCCAACTGCGCTTCATTCAACGCCCCCAACTGACGCAGGATCTCCAGCGTCACCGCCGGGCGGACGCGCACACTGCGCTCCAGCGCATCGTTCAGGCGCGAGGCATCACCGTCAACGACTTTGAAGGCAATGCCAATTCCTCCCTCCCCAATGACGCCGGGCATGATGCCGACGATCTGGAATCCCTCCGCGCCGCGTTTGGTGACGAATTTCCCTTCGCCTGCTTTCATCAATTCGCAATCGAATTCGCCGTGGTTGCTGACCATTTCGGGATGCGCCGTCATTGCGGATACGATCTTTTTGCAGGCGGCGGCGCGAGGTTCGCCGAGTCCGTGCGGGTCGCAGAAACGCGCCATGCCAAGCGCGGCGTTGAAGAGCGGCATGGCATAGTTCGGCGCGGAACAGCCGTCAATGCCGATCTCGATCCTGGATTCATCGATCATGCACATGTCGGCAAGCGTCTTGAGAATATCCTGTTGGATGGGATGGTCGAGGTCGAGGTAGGTTTCGAGCGGAAGTCCGCGCATGTTTGCGAACGCCAGCATGGCGGTATGTTTACCGGAACAGTTGTTGAAGTTGGGCGTCGGCTTGATGTCCTCCCTGATGACCTGTTTGAGCATTTGCGCGTCGCCGGGCAAATGCGGTCCGCATTGCAGGAGGTCTTCAGGAATCCCAACTTTCAGCTGCATCCCCTGCACGGTTTGGAGATGCAGGTTCGAGGTCTCGTGGGAGGCGCAGGCGAGTGCAAGTTCCGCCTGTGTCAGGTTGAAATGATCCACGCCGCCCTGTTCTACGAAGGGAAGCGCTTGGAATGGTTTGGCAGATGAGCGCAAAAAGGCGACCGTGTGAGGGTCGCCGTGGGAGTGCAGAAGTTTGCCCGCTGAGTTGACAACCGCAATGGAACCAAAATGAGTCGACTCAACGATATTGCCGCGCGTCAGCGCGAGGAGAGGTTGCGGATGGGTCATCAATCCTCATACGGCTGGGTGGAGGCGTGGTGGTGGCGCGAGTTATAGTGGAGCAAGCCATAGCGCAGGCGCTGGGCGAATTGCTTCTGGCGCGCAGCCGGGGCTTTGAACCAGGTCAGCAGTGAAGCGACCAGTTTTTCGACTGTAGCCGGATTCGGCTTCTTTGCCGTCATCTTTTCCAGCTTGTCGTTGATATGTTTCAAGAAATCGTACTGCGATTTGACCGCGTTCGCATTGACAACACCGCCGCGGCTGCTGATAAAGGTGTATCCTTTGAAAGCAGGGTCCTGCAATTCGTTCAGGGATGTCAGCCATGCTTTGAGATTGGAGCCGGCAAGAAATGGCGGTTGGTTCTTCAGGACGGTATCGCCAATGAACAGGACCTTTTCCTCCGGCAGGTGCACCCAGATGGAACCGTTGGCGGGTCCCGGATGATATTCAAGGAAAACAGCTGCGTCATCCCAATGCAGCGTCATCTGGTCGGAGAAGGAGATCTCCGGCGGCGCCCAGCGGACACTGCCAAGCCCGGGGATGGATTCCCAATCGGCACCAGTCTCCTCGCCCTGCGCTTTGAACGTGCCGGGGCGGATGCGGAAGGTGGAGGCGGTTTTCTCATGCGCAATCACGGTACAGTCCATGGCGCGCGCGCCAAGGGTACGGTCGGGATGCGCATCCATGTTGATGAGCACGCGCTCCAAGCCGCCGCCGAGATTCATAAGGGCGGCACGCCAGGTGCGTGCATCCTCCGGGGAGGGAGGCGCATCGATCTGGATCAGTCCGCGTTTTGTGACGATCACTCCCAGCGTAACGCCGGGGAACTGGTCTTCAATGAAGATATTCTTGGTGATTTCCTGCATGGTACTCCTGAGAACGTGAATTACAGAACTTCAGCGGCTGGCGGAAATTTGCAAGATTTCATGCACCAGGATCGGCACGCCGAAGTCGCGCTGGTTTAATGTACCGCAATTATAACGGATGGTCGTTTTTTATCGATCCGGCTTGATGGTCAAGCGCCCTGTCTGGCGTTTGAGTTGTCCGGTCGCCTTCTTCTGCGCCACCGGCAGGGTCAGCCAGAATGTGGTTCCCTTGTCCACTTCACTTTCCACCCAGATATCGCCGCCATGCCCAAGGACTGCCAGACGGCAAAATGCCAGCCCAACCCCCAAACCGCCGGGTCTGTTCTTGCCGCGCACGCGCGTGAACTTCTCGAAGATGCGTTCCTGATCCGGCGGTGAAATACCAAGACCATTGTCACGCACCCAGAACTTGACGAACACGCCGTCGGTGGTCTGTCCGCCGATCTCGACGCGTCCGCCCACCGGCGTGAACTTGATCGCATTCTCCAGCAAGTTGACGAACACGCGGTAGATCATGTCCACATCCACCCAGATGAGCGGCAGGATGCTGATGGTCTTGACTTCCAGTTTTTGCTGGCGCGCCGCAGCGGACGGTTCCACATCCCGCAGCGACTCGCGGATCAATTCCAGCGGGTCGACCGAATTCTGGTCTGCCACCTGCTGTCCCGACTCGAGGCGGTTGATATCCAACAGCGAATTCACCAGACGCTGGATGCGTCCCGTGGAGTTCTTCGCGATATTGAGCATCGAGAGCAGTGTCTCATCGTTCGGCATCAGCGCGCCCATCATTTCCAAACTCGAAACAATGTTCCCGAGCGGAGAACGCAGGTCATGGAAGATCATGGATGTCATGTCATCACGCAGGGCATCCAGTTCCTTGCGCGCGGTAATATCCCGCAATATCCATTGAATGGCATCCGCCCCATCGTAATCGACACGGCGGGCATACACCTCAATGGGAGTTGTTCCGCCATCCTGCCGGTGCAGCACCGACTCATAACGACATTCATCGCCGCGCCTGAGCGCTTCGAAATTCAATCCGGTTTTGCTCCAATTGAGCTCATGCAATTGTTCGATGCTGATGGCGTGTAGCTGGTCCACAGCAAAACCGCTCAACGCTCCCGCCTGGCGGTTCGCCTCCAGCACCCTGCCTTCCCAATCCGTAAGCAGGATCGTATCCACACTGTCTTCGAACAGGTCGCGGTAATGCTGATGCGCCTTCTGCAGCCGCTTGTATAATTCCGCGTTTTGAATGGTCGTACCGGCGATGCTCCCCAGCCCTGCCATCACCACCATTGCATCCGGGTCGAACGCACCAGAGATCGGGTTGATCGCCTCCAGCACACCGATGACCTTCCCCTGCGATTGGATCGGGGCAATGGCAACCGCCCGCATCTCGATCCCCTCGAACTTGTCCACTTCGCCAAAGCGCGAATCCTGCCTGACGGTTGGCACCACCACCCCCTGCCTCTCGCTGACAACCTTGCCCGCCAGCCCCTGCCCTTCTGAGATACGCCTGCCCGAGATATTCCCGGAATTGCGCCCCGCCGCCGCATGGAAAACCAAATCCTTGTTGCTGTGGTCGATCATAGCCAGCGCCACAGTCTCCACCTGCAAAGCCTGCATGGTCTGATTCAAGATGCGGCGCCACACATCCGGCATCTCCAGCGACGTATTGATGGCAGCCGCGCCGTCCGCCAGCGCAGACATGACGCGTGCCGTCCGCTGGCTTTCGGTATACAGGCGCGCGTTCAACACCGCCACGCTCGCCTGATCGGCGATCGCCTGCATCAGCTCCAGATGTTCTTCATTGAAGGAATTAGGCACAGGATGTACCAACGTTAAAACCCCCACAAGTCGTTCGCGAGCCATCAGCGGTACACAGATCGCCGACTTGGCGCCGCTCTTCTCTGCCGAATCGTCTTCGCGCCTTAACCAGCGGTCATCTTTGCTGGTATCCGGCACGAGGGCGGACTTGCGGTTTTGAACCACCCATCCGGCAAGACCTTTCTCGACGGTTTCACGCAATTGTTGGGTGGTGTGTTCATGGAATTGCCGCCCATACACAATGGTCGCATCCACCGGTTTGCCGGCATCGTCCATCACAACGATGCTGCCGCGCTCCCCGCCGACGTACTGAATAGCAGCAAACAGCAGGCGCTGTAATACTGTGCGAAGGTCAAGTGCTGCAGCGACCTCGCGGCTGACTCGTACGAGCAGTTCAAGCAGGGGGCGGGTACGTCCTTCGGCCATTTTTAACCCATGTGCATGCATTTAACTCTGCACACTTTCAAGTATAGCCCCTTTGGTACAATTAATCCATGCCTTTTAATCCCCTAAAGGTACAGGCGTTATGCTTCGATGTGGATGGGACATTGAGCGACACCGATGACCTGTACGTTAAAAAAGTTCTGAAATTCATGCCGCGCTTCCTCTTTAAGGATCCGGATCATGCCGCCCGCCGCTTTATCATGTGGATCGAAGCCCCCGGCAATGCCCTGCTTGGTCTCGCAGATACGCTTCATCTTGACGATGAAATGGTCGCTGTGATCGACTGGCTGAGTCGTCACCGAAAACTTCAATCGAAGGAATTCCTGCTCATCCCCGGCGTGGACGAGATGCTCAAACAATTGCATGGACGTTATCCCATGTCCGTGGTCAGCGCGCGTGACGAAAAGGGAACGATGGCATTCCTCGAACGCTTCGATCTTGTCCAATATTTTGACGCCATCGTAACGGGGCTGTCCGCACGCCACACCAAGCCGTATCCCGACCCCATCTTGTTGGCGGCAGAGAAAATGGGCGTGCCGCCTGAAAACTGCCTGATGATCGGCGATACCACCGTGGACATCCGTGCAGGCAAATCCGCGGGTACTCAAACAGTGGGCGTGTTATGCGGCTTCGGCGAAGAACCTGAATTAAGAAGATTCGGGGCGGATGTGATCCTGGAAGATACGACGAAATTGCTGGAAATTTTGTAAGGGCAAAAATCAAGACACTTTTCCATTTGATCTCTGAAGATATTCAAGCGCAAAGATTTCCCGCTTCAACCATTGGGGCGGATTTTTTGCATCAAGCAATAACCTGTTCTTTTCAATTGCGTCTTTTATGTCGATCCACACTGGTTGAAATCCCAGATCGTGTTCGTAATCATCCAAATTTTGCGCCCCAAAATCATCCCCTATTTGGCAAAAATAGTAATAGGATGACATTTTGAACAGATCATATTCGGGCTCTTTTGCAACATCATATTCGATGATTGCACCCAAACCTTCATCCACGCTGAGAAGGGTCGCGCCGCATTCTTCCTGCAATTCACGGGCAAGGGCATGTTCGTGGGTTTCACCCGCGTCTACACCGCCGCCGGGAAATTTGTAATCGCCAACATTGGCAGAATAGACCAGGAACAATTTCAGTCCGCGCAGGATGACAGCACGCACGGCTGTTCGATGGATGGTTTTACCGCTTACATCCAAACCTTCCGTCCGGTGGATTTCGGTGAGAATTTTCATGGCGGATGAATCAATTGGGCGCGATATACATCGCGCCCAAAGAATGTCTATGCAGGGGTTGCTTCCATTTCTTCCTGCTTTTTGAACTGACTCATATACAGGTCGTAGTAGAAACCCTTCTTTGCAAGCAATTCATCATGCTTGCCGCGCTCGATGATCTCTCCTGCTTTCAGCACGAGGATCTGGTCCGCGTTGCGGATGGTGGAAAGGCGGTGCGCGATGACGAAGGAAGTGCGTCCTTCGAGAAGTTGATCGAAGGCTTTTTGGATCAGGCGTTCGGTGCGCGTGTCCACAGAGGAAGTGGCTTCATCCAAAATCAGAATGCGCGGATTTGCCAGTGCGGCACGGGCGATCGAAAGCAGTTGCCGTTGTCCCTGAGAAAGACCCGAGCCGCGTTCGCCAAGGACTGTCTCATATTTTTCGGGAAGACGTTCGATGAACGTATCCGCGTTGGCAAGTTTGATTGCCGCCAGCACTTCTTCATCGGTGGCGTCCGGTCTGCCAAAGCGGACATTGTCCATGACCGAGGCGGAGAACAGGAAGGTGTCCTGCAAGACGATGCCGATCTGTTTGCGAAGCGACTCGGCGGTGACATCACGTACATCCACACCATCAATTTTCACCGAGCCGTTCGTCACATCGTAGAAGCGTGGCAGCAGGTTGATGATGGTGGTCTTCCCTGCGCCGGTCGGACCGACGATGGCGAAGGTCTCGCCGGGTTGGGCAGTGAAGGAAACTCCGCGCAATACAGGCACGCCGTCTTCGTATTCGTGCGCCACGTTATCAAACTCGACCAAGCCTTTGATTTCAAGCATGGATTTCGCATTTGGCTTGTCGGTGACGGCGGGCTTTTCGTCAATGATGGTGAAGATGCGTTCGCCGCCTGCAATGGCATTCTGGATGTTCGTCCACAGGATGGCGATCTGCTGGATGGGCTGGTTGAAGCGTTGGACGTAGGCGAGGAAGGTGATGACCAAGCCGAGCGTGACCGTGGTGCCCGCGAACGTGCCGCCTTTGAGCAATGCCCATCCGCCCACGCCGACGACGATGCCGAGTGCAATGTACGAGAGGGCTTCCAATGCAGGTGCAAGCGCGGATGTGAAGGACACGGCGCGGATGTTCGCGTCGCGGTTGGCGGCGTTGACTTCCTTGAACTGTTCGATGTTCTCTTCTGCGCGGTTGAAGGCTTGCACTTCGCGCACGGCGGAGATGGTCTCCTGCAATTCGGCATTGACAGAGCCGATCTCTTCACGCGCCACGCGGAAGGCTTTGCGTGCCTGCGCTGAGAAATAAGACGTGACCAGCCACATCAGCGGGGCGATGGCAAGCGAGAGCAGCGCGAACGGAACACTGCGCATGAGCATGTTGTACGCCGTCCACACCAAGAGCATGATGCCTGTGAAGACCTGCACCAGCGCAAAGGAAAATGCCTGCTCGATGGCGCTCGTATCGTTGGTGATGCGGCTCATCAGGTCGCCCGCTTCGTGTTCGGCATAGTAACTCATCGAGAGGCTGTGCAGTTTCTCGAACACGCTGATGCGCAGTTCGCGCAATACATGCTGGCCCGTCCATGACATGGTAAAGAAGAGCGCGCCGGTAGTGAGCGCCCCAGCCACATACAAGCCGATGACGATCAGGATCAAGCGCCACAACCCCGCGATGCGTGTGACACTGTCTGCGGTGGCAGGATCGAGTCCTTCAAATCCGTTCAGGCGGTAGAGCGTGGCGATGATTTTCTGCGTGCCTGTCAACTCGGCGGGGTCAGCGACCAGCCAGCAGGTGGATGCCAGTTCGGGATCAGAAGCGGGCGTCCCAAAGAAAGAGGCGGATGAACTTCCCGTCACTGGAACGAGGAAACAATCCGTTGCCTGTCCCAGCAATTCAGGCGGGGTGACTTGTGTCCAGGTCGCAACAACAGCGAGCACGACGGCAAGCACGAGCATGTACCAGAATTTGGCGAAGTAGCCGCCGAAGCGCCGCAGGGTTTCGCCGACGTTGCGGGCTTGGCGTGAGTCTTGTTTGAGGAGGTCGCCGCGCATCATTCCGCACCGCCTGAAGTTGATCTGTCATTGCGAGGGCGTTCTTTGCCCGAAGCAATCGCATAATTACTTTTATTGATTGTGTTCATTTTCGTTTACCAATATTTGTGAGTTGTAAATTTCCGCGTAGATGGGGCTGTCTTCCATAAGCTCCTTGTGTTTGCCTTCCGCGACGACCGCGCCTTTTTCGAGCACGATGATCTTATCGGCGTTTATCACAGTGCTGATGCGTTGTGCGATGACGAAAGAAGTGCGTCCCTTCATGAGGATGTCAAGCGCTTTTTGAATGGCGGCTTCAGTGTTGAGATCGACCGCCGAGGTGGAGTCATCGAGGATGAGAATGCGCGGGTCGAGCAGCAGGGCACGGGCGATGGCGACGCGCTGTTTCTGTCCGCCTGAGAGGGTTTGTCCGCGTTCGCCGACGTGCGTGTTGTAGCCATCGGGGAAGGCGGAGATGAAGTCGTGCGCCTGTGCGGCTTTCGCGGCGGCGATAATTTCTTCGTCGCTGGCATCGGGTTTGCCGAAGGCGATGTTCTCGCGGGTCGTGCCGCTGAAGAGCGTGGTTTCCTGTAAGACGATGCCGATCTGCGAGCGGAGCGAGTCGACGGTCACATCGCGCAGGTCGTGACCATCAATGGTGATGCGTCCTTCGGTCGGGTCGTAGAAGCGCGGAAGTAAGTTGATGATGGTGGTCTTGCCTGAACCCGTCGCGCCGAGCAGGGCGATCGTCTCACCGGGCTTTGCCTCAAACGTGACATTCGCCAGCACGGGCTCGCCGCCGCTGAAATAACGGAAGGTGACGTTCTCGAATTTGACATTCCCCTTCACGTCGGGGATTTTTATCGCATCGGGCTTGTCGGTGATGTCGGACTTCGCATCAAGAATTTCAAAGATGCGGTTCGCGGATGCAGACGCCTGTCCCAACTGGGTGATGATGAACCCGAACTGCGCGATGGGCAAAAACAGGTAAATGAGATAGAGCGAAAATTCCTGCCACTCGCCGATGCTCAACGCGCCCGCGATGATCTGCTGTCCGCCCACGTTTAGGATGGCGGCTTGACCAAGGTTGGCAACCAGAAACACGACAGGGAACAAAAACGTAAACACGCGCGCCACGACAATCGCCTGCTTCATGCTGGCATCCGCGGCGTCGCGGAATCTTGCCTGTTGTTGTTTCTCACGTGTGAATGCCTGAATGACCTTGATGCCCGCCAGGTTCTCCTGCAAGACCGTGTTCAACGCCGAAAGTTTTTGCTGCACCTTTGCGAACAACGGCTGGCTGATTGCGCCAAAGATGATGAACAACACCAGCGCAATCGGCAGGATCGGCATGGCAGTCCACGCAAGCGTGGTGTTGGTGGTGAATAAAATGATGAGCGTGCCTGTCAGCAAAATGATCGCGCCGACAAGTTGCAAAAGTCCCTGCCCAATGAAAAGGCGCACCTTCTCCACGTCGTCCGTCGCGCGGATCATCAACTGCCCGGTCTGGTTCTTGTCGTGATACGAAAACGAAAGCCGCTGGATTTTCGCATACAGATCGTTGCGCAGGTCATACGCCACCGACTGCGAATTTTTCTCCGCCCAGTAGGCTTGCAGGAAGGCGAACAATCCGCGCAGGGAGGCGAATAGGATAATGAAGAGGATGGCGCTAAGCAGCGTCCCCGGGGCATTCGCTAAATCCGCTTCCAACTGGACTTTGAGCTGCTCCAACGTCGTGGACTCTGGTCTACCCGTCAGGCTGAGAATCTGCGGCAACGCCTGCCCGACGAACGAAGCGGGGATTTGATCCAGCGCCTGCAAGATCTGGTCGGCGATGTATCCGCTGGTAACGGCGTCGATCACATTGCGCACCATGCGCGGAACCGCCAACTGCGAAAGCGTCGCGATGATGAGGAATACATAGGGGAGCGCCGCCTGCTGTTTGTAGTGCGTTAAATATCGCAGGGCGCGTCCCATCGCACCGCGAGGTCGTTCCGCGCGGACGCGGGTTTTGGGTTTGGTGATGGTTGCTTGCATGGGTTTCCTTTGAAGATTGATAATTAGTGCCGAATTCTAATTTCTGCTCTCTAAATCCTTCGCCGCTTCGGTCAGGATGATCAACGCTTCCGCCACTTTACGTTTCTCTTCCGCTGAAAGCGACTTGGCAAGTTCGTCCATCCAGCGGTAGCGTTCGTCGAAACCTGCTTCGATCAAGTCACGTCCTTTTGGAGTGAGTTGCAGGATCTTGGCGCGGCGGTCGTTGGGATCTTCGGCACGCTCGATGTATTCCCCCTGGACGAGTTTCTCCGCCAACTGGCTGGCAGCCGCATTGGAGATGTCGAAACGTTCACTGATGTCCGAAATGCCGCATTTATCCTTGTGATGCAACTGCATCAGGATGCTGAACTGCGGCATGGACAAGCCCGTGGACTTGGCGTACTGCGTCCAGCCGCGCATGGAACGGTGCATGAACACGTCCATCCATGAGCGCAGGGATTGGGAAATGAGGGAGTTGGTCATTGTTAAGCCTTCTTTTTAGTTAAGTGGGCTTAAATTTATACGAGAGTTAAGTTTTGGTCAAGGGGGAAATTGGTTGGAGAAGCGTTAGAGAACGAAACGTGAAAAATCGTCTTTTGAATGGTAATATAAAGTCACCCAAAAGGACTTCAATGCAGAAGATCTTCATCAGTTATTCGCGCAAGGATATCGACTTCGCCCGCAAACTCGCAGGGGATTTGGAAAAGGCGGAGTACGACATCTGGTGGGACATCACCGACCTGCGCGGCGGCGATGACTGGGTGAAGACGCTCCCCGCCGCTATCGCGTCGAGCGACCTGTTCATTATCATCCTCACACCAAACTCGGTCGAATCGGAATGGGTGCGCAAGGAATACACCCAGGCATTGAACCTGCGCAAGAAGATCATTCCGATCATGCTCGAGGCGTGCGATGTGCCTTTCGCGCTGAACACCATCAACTACGTCAACTTTATGAGCGGGGAGTACGAGCATCAGTTTGGGAATCTATTGTCGGCTTTGGGGTTTCGAGGCGAGCCTCCCACGGTCACGCCGTATGAGCGGGCAAAGGGATTAATCCCGCCTGTGCTGCGAAAATTCGGGATTCCCATCCTGATCGTGATCGTTCTGATCGGGTTGTTCGCCCTGTTTTCGCTTCCAGATATCGTGACGCCGCCAACCGCCACGCCGACCACTACGCCGACGGAAACAGCGACGCCCACGCCGACTGCCAGCGCGACGCAAACGTCAACCTCCACGCCGACACAGACCGCCAGCGCGACACCCACCCAGCCGACACGGACGCCGTCCGCGACAAAACAGTCGTTTGAAACGCTGACGTATTGCGTGAATTCGCTGTTCGCCTTCACCATCAACGTGCGTTCCGGTCCCGGCACCAATTATGCGGTGCTTGGCGAGCCGCTGCCGGTGGGACGATGCCTCACGTTTCGGGCGGTGAATCAGGATGAGACCTGGCTGTTGATCGCTCCAAATCAGGAGGACCCGCGTCATACCCAATTTGAAGGCGGCTGGATCTTCCGCGACCTGCTTGGTTTGGGGCTGATCGGTCCCATTGATCTGCCTGAGGTCACGCTGACGCCTACGCCGACACCGTCCAATACTCCCACTCCATCGAACACGCCAACGATCACACCCACCTTTACACCTACCTCTTCGCCGGAACCGACAGAGACACCCACGCCTTAAACGTGACAGTCACCTTTGAGGTGACTGTCACGTTAACCAGCGAGAATTTTCAAATTATAGAGTTTGTTTGTAGGATTGTTCAATCAAATACATTACTGTATCAAGTTCGGATAAGCCAGAAAGATTTATCTCTACAGTACCAGTTCCATGATGACCGATCTTTGAAACATCACGGCTTATTTTTTGGGGGTCATCCAATTCAGCATATGGAATATCCAGCCAAATTTTCAACTTGTTCGCCTGAATTTGAATTTCGCAAAAGTTTTTTCCATGCTTGTAACTTAAATATATCTTGTTGGGTTTTTCAATAATATCGCCATCACTGTTGAGAGAAAAAATCCTTTCCCGTAACGCATCAAAAAGTGATTTTGTGACATCAGACTTTTCGCTTAAGTGGTATTCGAGTGTGTAAACAATCACTTCTTCTTCAGTTTGCTCATCGCCAGTATCTTCTCTGATATCCGCTTTTTCTTTCTTGGCTGTTTTTTGACTTATCGTTGAAAATATCGATTCCAAGAACAGGAAATCGTCCCCATATCTTCTATACGTCCACAATTGAATATTCGCCCCAATACGATTTACGGCATACTTGTCATACTCTGAAAAGCTTTCAGCAACCAAAATCAGCCTAGGACTTGACCAATCAATCTCAATATCTTTTCCAAGTTTTTCCTGAGCTACAAGCGTGAAATCACCTTTATGATCAACAAGCCAATCCAGGTAGAACAATCCCTGGTTGATTACATTTTCCTTACCTGTTTTCTTGTATTCAACAATAACTGGAGTTCCATCTTGATCAATCCCTAGAGTATCAATTCGTCCACG
>CAYPHR010000024.1:0-19476 GCA_964410375.1 uncultured Anaerolinea sp.
AGATCGGTTGCATGCTGGCATGGCTGGTCCTGGAAGCGCTGCTCGATCACATTCTAAAAGTGGATTTCCGCAATGTGCGATGGATGGTGATCGGCTATGTCGTTTTGTTCTTTGCAGGCACAGGCGGCATGCTGGGTGTGGCGACAAATGCAGGGCAGAGCTGGAGCATTGCGGCAATTGCCCTTTTTCTTGTCATGGCAATACTGACCTTTATCCAGCGTGCCGTCACCGGCATGTAACTTCGGAAATCAGGATTGCGCTTTCAAGATAGGAACGTCCATGAAAACGACCACCGCCGAAACCATTCAATCTGTGCTTTGCCCTGCTTGCGGTCATGCTTGAATGTGTGCATGTGAACAGAGAGGAATATCCAATGAAAAACTTGACATTGCTTTCACTGCTTGCCTTAACCGGTCTAAGCGCCTGCGCCTCCCCGGCACCCATACCAGAAAATGGCGCTTCTGCGACCGTGTATGCTATCAAGGATATAACAATCGTTGATGTGGAAAAAGGAATCCTAATTCCCGAACGTACGGTACTCGTTGTGAATGATCGAATTGACAAAATCGGTCCATACGAAAAGATCAAGATTCCCGAAGGTGCAACGGTCATTGATGGGCAGGGACTTTACCTGATGCCGGGGCTCGTCGATGCGCACGTCCACTACTACGATGCGCCTGTGTTTGGACGTGTACTGCTCGCTAACGGTGTCCTGCTTGTTCGAGATATGGGCATGCCAAATGAATACATCCTGCCTTTGCGAGATCAATTGAATCGTGGCGAGATTCTGGGACCGGATATGGTTGCCGCTGGCGCGATGCTGGATGGAATCTCACCTGTCATTCCAACCATCTCCATTAGCGTCAGCACCCCTGAAGAGGGACGTGCAGCCGTACAGGCACAGATTGCGGCTGGTGCAAACATGATCAAGGTTTATAGCAAACTTGACCGGGCAGTTTATCTGGCGATCGCTGAAGAGGCACACAGGTCAGGGATACAGGTCGTTGGGCATGTTCCGGATACGGTCTATGTTGAAGATGCTGCCGCAGCCGGACAGAGCAGCATCGAGCATTGGTTTGGATTCGACAAGGTCATTGCCAGACTTCTTGGGGAACAAGTCGAGTTTCAATACACGGGCATTGGTTCAGGTTTTGGCTATTTAATGCGCCTTGAAGAAATTGACCCACAGGCATTGCAGGATGTTTACCGTAGGTTGAAGAAAAATGGTGTGACCATGGACCCAACCGTGGTGATATTCAGGAACTGGCCCACTGTGGATTCTCTCGAACTCCAGAGCCTGCCGCATGGCGAATACATCTCGCACGATCTTTTCTCCATGTGGAAGGCACAATGGGCGGGTCAAACCGAATTCCCAGATCTGTTCTGGCAAAACTGGGCACAGATGGTTAAACAAATGAACGAAGCGGGCATACCTCTAATGGTGGGCACGGACTTGATGTGTCCCGGTCTTGTCCCCGGCTATTCCGTCCATGAGGAGATGCAGATCTGGCAGGAGGCGGGCATTCCACCTGCCGATATTTTACGCAGTGCAACACTCGTGCCAGCGCAATTCATGGGATTGGAGAATCGCCTCGGCAGCATTCAAGAAGGCAGAGCCGCATCCATGATCCTTGTGCGCGGCAACCCGTTGGACGATATCCGCAATGCCCAGCAGATCGAAAGTATCTTTCTGCGCGGAAAGTATTTCAGTCGTGAAGACTTGGATCAGTTGCTGGCTGAAGCGCGGGAACTGGCAAAACAACCAGTCACTCCGTAGCGACGCTTTCAACCTTCTTTGCCTCTATGTAAAAGGAGAACATCATGCACGTAAAAATTCAATCCATATTGAAACTTTCAGACCCTTCTGCCACGCTTGAAAATGTTGGCGGCAAAGGCTTGTCGCTGGCAAAAATGATCCAGGCTGGATTCCCCGTACCGGATGGATTCCACGTTACGACGGATGCCTACCACGTATTCGTGGATGCCAATAACCTTCAGCCAAAGATTCTCGCGGCTCTCAAGGATGCAGACCCCGCGCTTCCCACCTCGCTCGAAACTGCTTCTGCTACGATTGGCAGATTCTTCGCCGACGCCTACATCCCGCCTGAAATCGCCTCGGATATTGCAGCTGCCTACCTGGACTCCGCTTTTTGCCATGGCATCAGCCGTGGTTACGGATATTGGCGGTCCGCTTTCACATGGCTCGATTGTGGCACGCGAGTATGGCATCCCGGCGGTGCTTGGTACAGCAGTTGCTACGCGGCGCATTCACAATGGGCAGACCATCACGGTGGATGGTGGGAAAGGAACCGTGACAGTGAGTGCCGCATCAAAGACCATTGGATGAAAGGAGATGCTGTGCGTTCCGTGTGATTACAGTGATGATTCTGCCTGTTGTTGGATTTGGCAATTGATGAAAGGAAATACCGATGAATAAAACTCTCTTTGTGATTGGGCTACTGATTGTAGGTGTTGCTGTTGTGTTGTTGATGATGGATCTTGTTGAGTCTGGTGTTGCAGCATTGATCGGCATTGTGGGGATCGGACTGATCGCGGCATCGGGCAGATCCAACTTAAAAAGAATGTAGTGAGACAGATCACGATTTGTGACATGAAGCCGAAAGGAGAACGACATGTCTAAAAAATATCGTGTCCATCGTTTTGATCTCAAGATGACCAGCGACCAGAGCAAACTGGAACAGTTCCTGAACAGTCTGGATGGCGAGGTTATTGAGATCATTCCAAATGTCACGGTCACTCCGTTTACCTGGGCATCTCGCGTGGACTTTTTACTTATTGTGGAGAAGTTACCATAACCAGATCGTTATGATGAATCGTTGCACGGCAAAATATTGTGCGTGATGTATAAATCACAGAAGCGGATTTTTCTTAGCCTGTCAGTGTTTTGCGTACCCAGTCGCCGATCAGCCAGTATTTGAAATCCTGTCCCTGACTGGTTTGGATGCCGCCGTAAATGCCGTAGCCGAGAGCCACGATCGGCATGGCGCTGAAAATGCAGGCAATGGGAATGCACAACAAGCCGATCAATACCGCGCTCAATGCGCCGGTGATCGCCCACGCCGCGGCTGTGAGCATGCCGCCGCCGACCCACCAGATGAGCTGGAAGATCAACCCCTGCAGGGCATGATACGCGACGTAACGCGAGCGCTCCTTATAGATCATATAGATCGCCAGCGGAACAACCGGACCCAAAAAGCCCGAGATCAAATTGACCAGCACGCCCAAATGGGCGATCATCGCCCACTGACGTTCCTCTTCGGGAGTGAGCGGCGCGGGAGGGGATTGCGGCATCTGTTCGTTCATCATGGTCTCCTTTTTTAATGATGATGAAACGAGTCTATCATATAAAATAAAAAAGGCTCGCAGTGTTCACTGCGAGCCTTTTGAAACCAGACTTTTTACGCCCAACCCTGATTGCGAATGAAGTCACTGATGAACGGAATGCGGACGTCCTGACCCTGATACGCCTGATACGCCCAGTACAGGATGATAAGGAACAACACCGCGCCGAAACCGCAGGTGACAGTGGAGATGATCGAGAGGACGACCGTCGCCACGAGTGACTGCACCGCATTGAACTTGACGTACGGGCGGCTTTTCTTGTCTTCCATAAATAATACGATGAGAGCGATGAGCGGGATGAGATAACCGAGTGCCGCCCACAGTTTGTCGTCACTGGTTACTTCAGGGTTAAATGAATCTTGGGACATGATGGGTTCCTCCGAATATGAGTTGGTTTTGGATTTGCAGTATTGTACAGTCTTTCAAGATAAAACGCAAATCAATTCCTTCATACTTTGGTACCATGCCCAAAACATGAAATTGCACTGTGTTAAAATTCACACATGCCCATCAACATTGTCTTCATGGGGTCGCCTGATTTTGCCCTCCCAAGTCTGCGCGCGCTCACGCAACATTATCATATTGCCGGCGTTGTCACCCAGCCGGATCGCGCCTCCGGGCGCGGGCGCGAACTCAAGCCGCCGCCTGTCAAGACACTCGCGCTGGAGTTGGGACTCCCCATCATCCAGCCGCAAAAATTGCGTGAGCCGGAAGCCATGGCTCAATTACAGGCATGGAAACCCGATCTCATTGTCGTTGCCGCGTTCGGTCAAATTCTCAAAAAAGACGTTCTCGACCTGCCCAGGTTCGGGTGTGTGAACGTCCACGCCTCCCTGCTTCCGCGCTGGCGCGGCGCGGCTCCAATCAATGCCGCCATCCTTGCCGGAGATGAAGAGACCGGCGTGACCATCATGCAAATGGATGTGGGACTCGACACCGGTCCCATGCTTGCCAAACGCTCCATCCGCCTCAACCCGGACGATACGGCTGGTTCTGTCTTTCAAGCCTTGTCCACCCTCGGAGCGGACCTGCTCCTCGAAACCCTGCCCGATTACATGGATGGAAAGATCATCCCGCAGCCTCAGCCAGAAGAAGGCGCAACCTACGCTCCTATGTTGAAGAAAGAGGATGGTCGACTTGATTTTTTCAAGCCCGCGTCAGAATTAGAGCGGAGAGTCCGCGCGATGAACCCGTGGCCCGGCGCATTCATGGAACTTGACGGAGCGATCCTCAAAGTCCATCGCGCGCATGTGGATGCGGGGAATGCGTCAGCGGGGCAGAGGCTGGTGGTTCAGAATCAACCCGCCGTTGGGGCGGGAGGCGGGATCCTCATCCTGGATGAAGTACAGCCTGCGGGGAAAAAGCCCATGAGCGGAACGTCGTTTTTGGCGGGCGCGCGCAACTGGCTTGATTAGGGGCAGAGCAGGGGATATAATGATTGTGGGTGATTTCACAATTGTAGAAGTATCGAATCCATAGTTTTGTCTAATGCAACATAGAAAAGGAAATCAAAATGGCTAAGAAAAAGAAACTCACTACCGCTCATGGGCAGCCGATCGGCGACAATCAGAATTCACTGACGGCTGGTCCGCGCGGACCTTTGTTGATGCAGGACTATCAACTGCTTGAAAAAATGGCGACCTTCAACCGCGAGCGCGTGCCGGAGCGCGTTGTCCATGCAAAGGGGTCGGGGGCATATGGCACATTCACAGTAACCAACGATATTACGAAATATTCCAAGGCGGCGATCTTTTCCAAGGTTGGCAAGCAAACTCCCGCGTTGTTGCGTTTTTCCACCGTTGCGGGCGAGCGCGGCGCGGCGGATGCGGAACGCGATGTGCGCGGCTTCGCCATCAAGTTCTATACCGAGGAAGGCAACTGGGACATGGTCGGCAACAACACCCCGGTCTTCTTCATCCGCGATGCGTACAAGTTCAGCGATTTCATCCATACCCAGAAGCGCGATCCCAAGACCAATATGCGCTCGGCAACCGCCATGTGGGATTTCTGGTCTCTTTCGCCCGAAAGCCTGCATCAGGTCACGATCCTGTTCTCCGACCGCGGCTTGCCGACGGATTACCGTCACATCAACGGATACGGCAGTCATACATACAGCTTCATCAATGCGGACAATGAGCGCTTTTGGGTCAAGTTCCACTTCAAGGTAATGCAGGGCATCAAGACCATGACCAATTCCGAGGGCGAAGCGATCGTCGGCAAGGACCGCGAAAGCTCCCAGCGCGACCTGTTCGAGTCGATTGAGCGCGGAGAATTCCCCAAGTGGAAGTTCAGCGTGCAGGTCATGCCTGAAACGGAGGCGGAGACCTATCGCATCAATCCCTTCGACCTGACCAAGGTGTGGCCCCATGCGGATTATCCCCTGATCGAAGTCGGCATCCTCGAACTCAACCGCAACCCTGAGAACTATTTTGCGGAGATCGAGCAGGCGGCGTTCGAGCCTTCCAATATTGTGCCGGGAATCGGTTTCTCGCCTGACAAAATGCTGCAGGCGCGCATTATGTCCTATGCCGATGCGCATCGGTATCGCATCGGCGTGAACTATGCCGCGTTACCGGTCAACAAACCGCATAACGAGGTCAACACCTATCACCGCGATGGTCACCTGCGCTTTGATGGAAACTTTGGCGGCGCATTGAACTATGAACCTAACAGCTTCGGCGGACCGGAGCAGGACGAGAAATACCTTGAACCGCCGCTCAAGATCTCGGGCGATGCAGACCGCTACAATCCCCGCGAAGGCGCGGATGATTATGCCCAGCCCGGTGCGTTGTTCCGCTTGATGAACGACAGCCAGAAGGAACAGCTTTTCAGCAATCTGGCGGAAGCGATGCAGGGCGTTCCGGAGCGCATTCAGGCGCGTCAACTTGTCCATTTTTACAAGGCTGACCCGGCATATGGCGAAGGTGTTGCAAAGAAACTCGGTTTGGATATGAAGAAATACGCCGCATGGGCGGATCTCCCGCTGGCGGAATTGTTCAAGAAAACCGCACAATAAGATTCAGCATCGAACAAACGGCTATCTGTCATTGGATAGCCGTTTGTTGTAGGTGATTCTGCATCGCATCGTATCGGGGACGAGCGGGTTATATACATGAATTAAATCAAATTTCTGGAGTGGTCATGTTCAATTTGAAGAATTTCCTGGTCGAATTCATCGGTACTTTTGCGCTGGTGTTCATTGGCGCGGCGGCAACGGTGGTCAATGCCGGGTTGGTTGGCATCGCGCTGGCTTGTGGCTTCACACTGGCGGTATTCCATTATGCATATGGACATATTTCCGGGGCGCATATCAACCCTGCAGTGACGTTTGGAATGGTTTTAAACGGCGCTTTAACTTGGGGGGAGGCGGTTGTATATTGGTTGGCGCAGTTTGCAGGCGCGGCGGCGGGAGCGGCTTTCCTTCATTATGCTGTCACGCCGGCAGGCGGCTCATTGGATCCTGCCGCGACGATCGGCGTATTGACAGAGTCCCAGCCCATTTGGGCAATGTTGGTCGAGATCGTTCTCACATTCTTCCTTATGAATACCATTCTGCAGACCGTTGTGGCGGGCAGAGGCGGGAACATGGGGGGATTGGCAGTTGGTATGACGTTTTCCATTTCGATCCTTGCCGGTGGATTGCTGACAGGCGCATCGCTCAACCCCGCGCGGACATTTGGTCCCGCTCTCTTTTCCCAGCCGAGTCTGGCAGATCCGTACACCTATGTGATCTATTTCTTTGGTCCCTTGCTTGGCGCTACGCTGGCGGTGATGCTGAATAACTTCCTGAATCCGACTGAGGATGAAGAAGACGAAGAAGAGATGGAAGAAATTGAGGATGATGTTGAATAGTTGGTATAAGAGAACGGCAACGTAGCCTGCAAGTCCCTGCCTCATTGGCGGGGACTTTTTGTTTTACAATTGAGGCAGGAGGCTTCCCGATGTCCAGATATGTTGCCGCAATTGACCAGGGTACGACCAGCACACGCTTTATTATTTTCGACCATGGCGGGAATGTGGTCGCTGTTGACCAGAAGGAGCACCGGCAGATCTATCCCAAACCGGGCTGGGTGGAGCACGATCCGCTGGAGATCTGGGCGCGGACACAGGAAGTGATGCGCGGGGCGTTGGAAAAGATCAGCGATCTGCGCTCATCGGTCAGCGATCAGATCGTTGCGGTGGGTGTGACCAATCAGCGCGAGACGACTGTGGTGTGGGATAAAACGACCGGCAAGCCTGTCTATAACGCGATTGTCTGGCAGGATACGCGTACGGATGTGATCATTTCAAAGTTTGCAAGATCAGGCGGTCAGGATAGGTTTAGAAAGAAAACCGGTCTGCCGCTGGCGACCTATTTTTCCGGTCCCAAGATCAAGTGGATTTTGGAGAATGTCAAAGGCGCGAAGGCAAAAGCGGGGAGGGGTGAACTGTTGTTCGGCAACATTGATACGTGGCTGATCTGGAACTTGACAGGTGAACACGTTACCGATGTGACCAATGCTTCGCGCACGATGCTGATGAATTTGAAAACGCTTGATTGGGATGATGAGATCCTGAAAGTGATGGGCATTCCGCGCGGGATGCTGCCGGAGATTCGATCGTCTTCGGAAGTGTATGGGCATATCAAGACCGGCGCGCTGCAAGGTGTTCCTGTTGCAGGTGACCTTGGTGATCAGCAGGCGGCGTTATTCGGTCAGACCTGTTTCAAGGCGGGTGAGGCGAAGAATACATACGGTACAGGCTGTTTCATGCTGTTGAATACGGGCGAGAAGCCTGTCCAAAGCAAGGCGGGGCTGTTGACGACGCTTGGGTACAAGATCGGTGATAGGAAGCCCGTCTATGCATTGGAAGGCTCGATCGCGATTACGGGGGCGCTGATCCAGTGGTTGAGAGATAACATGGGGTTGATCCAATCGTCGGCGGAGGTGGAGGTGCTGGCAAAATCTGTCGAGGACAATGGCGGCATTTATTTCGTCCCTGCCTTCAGCGGATTGTATGCGCCGTATTGGAAATCCGATGCGCGCGGTGTGATCGTGGGGATGACGCGGTATGTCAATAAAGGTCATATTGCGAGAGCCGCGCTCGAAGCCACCGCGTATCAAACGCGTGAAGTGTTGGATGCGATGGAAAAGGATTCGGGCGTGAAGCTGCGCGCGTTGAAGGTGGATGGTGGTATGGTCTTCAATGAGCTGCTGATGCAGTTCCAGGCCGATATATTGAATGTGCCGGTGGTGCGCCCGAAGGTGGCGGAGACGACGGCTCTCGGCGCGGCGTACGCGGCGGGACTGGCGGTTGGCTTCTGGAAGAACACGGATGAGTTGAAAAGGAATTGGGGGCGCGACAAGGAATGGAAACCAAAAATGGACGCAAAACGCCGCGCGGGTTTATACTCAGGCTGGAAGAAAGCGGTAACCCGTACATTTGATTGGGTCGAATAATCATGAACCGAAACGAAATTCTCTCATCTCTCAAAGCAAACCCGAAAGTTTCTGTGTTGATCGTTGGCGCGGGGATCAATGGCATTGGCGTGTTTCGCGATCTGGCGCTGAATGGCGTGGATGTTCTACTCATCGACCGCGCAGATTTTTCGTCAGGTGCGAGCGCGGCATCTTCACACATGGCGCACGGCGGGATCCGGTATCTCGAAAACGGCGAATTCCGTTTGGTGCGCGAGGCGGTGCGTGAGCGCAACCGCATGATCCAGAATGCGCCGCATATTGTCAAGCCGCTGCCGACGACGATTCCCATCTTTAAATATCTTTCGGGGATTTTCAATGCGCCGCTCAAGTTCTTGGGCTGGCTGGATAAACCATCCGAACGCGGTTCGCTGATCATCAAACTTGGTTTGATGATGTATGATGCTTACACAGGGAAACAGCGCACCGTTCCGCGACATCAGTTTTTTTCGCGCGCGACGTCTTTGTCTCACTGGAACAAGCTCAATTCACAGATCGTCAACACCGCCACATATTATGACGGTTTGATCACCAACCCGGAGCGGCTCGCGCTCGAGATTTTGCTGGATGCCGAAGCGGAGCATCCCAACGCGCGCGCCCTGAACTACGTTAGCTTGGTCAGCGGGGAAAAGGATACGGTCATCCTGCGTGATGAACTGACAGACGAAGCGTATGAGGTACATCCGAAACTGGTCATCAACGCAGCGGGACCGTGGATCGATTTTGCAAATCACAGCCTGGGCTTGTCCACCCGCTTCATCGGCGGGACGAAAGGCTCGCATCTTGTATTGAATAATCCCGAATTGCGTGAAACGATCGGCGAGAGTGAGTTCTTTTTTGAGAATCAGGACGGACGCATTGTACTCATCCTGCCATTGTATGACCGGGTGCTGATCGGCACTTCGGATATTAAGATCGAGCATCCCGATGAGGCGCGTTGCACGGATGAAGAAGTTGATTATTTCATCGGCATGATCGAGCGCGTTTTCCCATCCATCAAAGTGACGCACGAGCAGATCGTTTTCCAATTTACGGGCGTGCGTCCATTGCCGAGCAGCGGGGCGAAGACCACAGGGCAGGTCAGCCGCGACCATCACATCGAAGTGCTGAGCGGCGATTGGACGAATTTGAACTTCCCTGTCTATTCACTGGTGGGCGGCAAATGGACCTCCTTCCGCGCGTTTTCAGAGCAGGTGACCGACAAATCCCTTGAATTTCTCGGACTCAAACGCCAGAAACATACCGGCGATATTCCCATTGGCGGCGGGCGCGGATATCCGCACACGGATGCTGAACGTAAAAAGCTCATCGCAAGTCTTGCCGCATGGACGGGACTGCCCAAGGAACGCCTCATCACCTTATTTGAGCGTTATGGTACACGGGCTGAATTTGTAGCGGATTTCATCAAACGCGGAACGGATTCCCCGCTCAAATCTGCGCCGGAATATACCCAGCGTGAACTTGTCTTCCTTGCGCAGCATGAAAAGGTCGAGCATCTTGACGATTTGCTGTTGCGCCGTACCATGCTTGCCATGCTGGGCAGGCTGACACGTGACGGCTTGGTGGAAATTGCAGACGTGACGGGCACGGCTCTCGGCTGGACGCTGGAGCGGAAAAATGCCGAGGTGGAGCGCACGCTCCGTTTGCTGGCAGACAGGCACGGGGTCCGATTATGATGCGGGTATAATTCCGCGCCATGTCCAATATTTCAATTGTTATTCCTGTTTATGGCGGCGCCCGAACACTCCCGGCGCTTGTTGAGCGTTTGGGAATTGTGTTGCCGCAGATGGGCGGAGAATTCGAAGTTTTACTCGTCAATGATGGCAGTCCTGATGAAAGTTGGGACATCATCGAAGGGCTGGTGGAACAGTATCTGTGGGTGCGCGGCATCAACCTGATGCGGAATTACGGTCAGCACAACGCGACCCTGTGTGGACTGCGCGCTGCCCGCTTTGAGATCACTGTGACGATGGACCAGGATCTTCAGCATCCGCCGGAGGAGATTCCCGCGCTTCTCTCCAAATTGAATGAAGGTTTCGACGTAGTCTATGGCGCGCCGCGTAAACTTCCGCAGGGATTGATGCGGAATTTACTGACGGCGAATATCAAGCGTTTGCTTGCGCGTGTGATGGGTGTGCCTTCGGTGCGGAATATTTCCGCCTTCCGCATGTTTCGCACGAAACTGCGCGATTCATTCGTCAATTTTCAAAGCCCGACGTTGATACTGGATGTCCTGCTTTCGTGGGGGACGATGCGCTTCACGTCCGTTCATGTGGATATCCCTCCAGCTGAAAGAACGAATTACAACTTTTCCGCGCTGGTGCGCGCGGCGCTTCTCATCCTGACCGGCTATAGCACCATGCCGCTGCGTCTTGCAAGTTGGGTGGGATTTATCATGACCGTTTTCGGCGTGGGCGTGTTCGTGTATGTTTTGTACATCTATTTCGCGTTCGGGAGTCTGCCGGGTTTTCCTTTTCTTGCCTCGATCATTTCGTTATTCAGCGGTGCGCAATTGTTCACGCTCGGAATCTTTGGCGAATATCTTGCGCGCATCTTTGACCGCAGCATGGACAGACCTCCCTATGTGGTGGATGAATTCATCGGGGATGGCAAATGAACGTCGTCATCCTGCAGCCATCCTACATCCCCTGGCGCGGCTACTTCGATCAGATACGCCGCGCCGACCTTTTTATTTTTTACGACGACGTACAATACGACAAACACGGCTGGCGCAACCGCAACCAGATCAAGACCAAACAAGGCAGACAATGGCTGACGATCCCCGTCCACAGCAAAGGTGTGACGGAAGGCATTCCGATCATGGATGTGAAGATCGACTGGTCGAAGCCGTGGGCGAAGAATCATCTCAAGGCATTGACGTTTGCTTACGCCAAAGCGCCGCATTTCGCCTCTTTCTCCCTCTGGCTTGATGCTGTTTTCTCGCGCCGCGACTCCCATCTGGCGGATTTCACCATCTGGCTGACGATTGAAGTTGCGCGCATGCTTGGAATCTCCCATACACTCTTCATGCGTTCATCCGAGATCACCGGCATTGACGGGCAAAAGACCGACCGCCTGGTCCAGATTCTCAAACAGGTCGGCGCAACGAATTACATCAGCGGACCGTCCGCCCGCGACTACATCGAAGATGAAAAATTCGACCAAGCAGGCATTTCACTCGAATACATGCAATATAATTACCCTGAATATCCCCAGTTATATCCGCCATTCGACCCGTACATCACGGTCCTTGATCTGTTATTCATGACGGGAGAAGAAGCTGGCGGATATATCCACCCTTCATTGAAAAAGGATTAAATGACATCCTCTGACCCTAAACTTGATAAGATCAGGAATTATTTCACGGAAAAACTGGAACAGCACGGTGCCACCCACCTCGGCGTGGACTATAACTCGACCCAAGCCCAGCACATCCGTTTTCAGCAGTTGATCAAAGTGATCGATGCCAGCGTTGAATATTCCCTGCTGGATTTTGGCAGCGGTTATGGCGGGATGTACGACTATCTGCGGGGACTCGGTCACAGCCTGCGCTATGTCGGGTATGACATCGCAGAACCAATGGTGGACAAAGGACGCGAAACGCATCCGGGTGATTCAAATTGTCTGTTCTTCAGTGATATTGAGGATGTCCCCGTGTTGGAATATGCCGTTGTCAGCGGCACGTTCAACATGAAATTGGATGCGGATTTCGATGCATGGACAAAGATCGTTGTCGAATCGCTTGAACAAATGAACGCCCGCGCTACAAAAGGACTGGCTTTCAACATGCTGACCAAATATTCCGATTCTGATAAGATGCGCCCCGATCTGTACTACGGCGATCCATGCTTTTTCTTCGATTATTGCAAACGAAATTTCTCGCGTAACGTGGCGCTGTTGCACGATTACGACTTGTACGATTTTACGATCCTGGTGCGGAAATAACATGCCAGACATTCGAGTGGATTTCAACCGTCCCATCCTTGTTGGGAACGAACTTGAATACATGCAGCAGGCTGTCGCCAATGGACATCTCTCCGGTGATGGTCCCTTTACCAAGAAATGTCATGCCTTTCTTGAGGATGAACTGGGTACGAAGAAAGCATTGCTGACCACATCCTGCACGCACGCGCTTGAGATGTCCGCGATTCTGCTGGGTGTTCAGCCTGGTGACGAAGTCATCATCCCGGATTTCACCTTTGTTTCCACGGTCAATGCTTTTGTTTTGCGCGGAGCCAAGCCCGTCTTCGTGGATGTCCGCGCGGATACGTTGAATTTGGACGAGACAAAATTCGAAAAAGCTGTCACGCCGCGCACGAAGGCGGTTGTCCCGGTGCATTATGCGGGCGTGGGCTGTGACATGAACACGATCATCGAGATCGCGCATCGTCACAAGATCGCTGTTGTCGAAGATAACGCACACGGCTTGTTCGGCAAATACAAGGGACGTTACCTCGGCACGATCGGCGCGCTGGCGACGCAAAGTTTCCACGAAACCAAGAATTTCTCCTGCGGAGAAGGCGGCGCATTGCTCATCAACGACCCTGAATTGATGGAACGCGCCGAGATCATCCGCGAAAAGGGGACGAACCGCTCGCGCTTCTTCCGCGGGCAGGTGGATAAATACACCTGGGTGGATATCGGCTCGTCCTATCTCCCTTCGGACATGCTAGCCGCGTTTTTGTATGCCCAATTTGAACAGCGTGAAAAGATACAATCCCACCGCCAGCGCGTGTGGGAGATGTATCACGCCGGGCTGAAAGATTGGGCGGATGCGCGCGGTGTGCGCCTGCCCATAGTCCCTGAGCATTGTGAGCAAACCTATCACATGTTCTACCTGCTTATGCCGAACCTTGACCTGCGCCAGAAATTCATCATGTATCTGCGCGAGCGCGGCATTTACAGTGTCTTTCATTATCTGCCGCTGCATCTTTCCGATATGGGGCGTTCGTTCGGCGGCGGGATCGGTGACTGCCCGGTCACTGAAAAAATATCCGATCAACTTGTGCGTCTGCCGTTCCACAATGGGCTGTCCGCGAGCGATCAGGAGCAGGTGCTGGACGCGATCCTGGGCTTTAAGTTCGAGTGAGAATCCGCTGCTTTTTTTGAATCAGGCGCAAGGTCCGAATGGGACGCGCATGGTAGAATTCCCCCGATGTCTCCAAAACGAAGATCCAAACTCAAAGTTGACCTCGTCATCCCCGTCTTCAACGAATCCGAAGCGATCGGACAAACCTATGTGGACATTTGCCGCGTGGTGGATGACCTGCCGTACGACTTCCGGTTCATCTATGTGGATGACGGCTCAAGCGACGGGACAGTGGATACGCTTCGAGCGATTTCATCCAACGACCGGAGAGTGACCCTGCTCCAACTCAGCCGGAATTTTGGGCATCAAGCCGCGCTGACCGCCGGGATGGATGCGTCGCAAGGCGACATGATGATCTCGTTGGACGGCGACGGACAGCACCCGCCGGAGATGATCCCCCGCATGATCGCGCTGATCGAGCAGGGCTATGACATTGTTCAGGCGCAGCGCATGGAGGATGACCGCGCGCCGTCGTTCAAGAAAGTGACATCCAACTTTTTCTACTGGCTGATCAATCGCATCAGCGGCACGCAAGTGATGCAGGGCGCGGCGGACTTCCGCGCACTTTCGCGCGGCGCGCTGGAAGGCGTGCGCTCGATGAAGGAGTATCATCGTTTTCTGCGCGGCATGATCTCGTGGATGGGATATAACAGTGTAATCCTGCCGTATCACGAATCGGCGCGCGCGGCGGGGAGATCGAAGTATTCGCTTGGGAAAATGCTGCGCCTTGCCTCGGATGCGATCTTTTCCTTTTCGCTTGCGCCGTTGTACATCGGGTTGAGTGCAGGATTGCTTTTCTTCGTGCTGGCGGGCGCGCAATTGATCTACGTCCTGTCGCTGTGGTTGACGGGCAACACTCAGCAAGTGGAGCCCGGCTGGAGTTCGCTGATGGGGGTGTTGCTGATCGCCAGCGGTATCATCATGATCCTGCTGGGTTTTATCGGCGTATATGTCGGCTATATCTTCCAGGAAGTGAAGCGTCGTCCAATCTATTTATTGAAGGGGAAATCGCCAGATGAACGAGAATGAAAAGAACAAACCCTTTGTGGTCACCTTGCTGCGTCACGGTGAATCGGTTGGAAATGCAGAATCGCGCTGGCAGGGACAGGCGGATTTTCCGCTGACCCGCAAAGGACGCGCACAAGCACAGGCGTTGGCAGAACGTTGGCAGAAGGAAAAAAGGCAGTTCGATCATGTCATCGCCAGTCCGCTCACACGCACCAAAGAGACGGCAGAGATCATTGCCTCTGCATTGAACTTGAACGTGGAATTCGATCCACTGTGGCTGGAACGCGATAACGGCGAATTTGCCGGGCTCACGGCTCACGAAGTCCGCCAGAACTTTTCGCACCCCGAGTTCACCACGCCGTATGACCCGGTCGGTTTGGACGGGGAAGGCGATTGGGAGTTGTTCCTGCGCGCGGGACAGGCTCTGCACGAGTTGTTGAAGCGTCCGCCCGCCAGATACCTGATCGTCTCACACGGCGGTTTGTTGAATCAGGTCATGCACGCCATTGTGGGTATTGCACCGCAGGCGAATAATTCCGGCACGCGCTTCCGTTTTGAGAACACGGCGTTTGCCCAGTTGATCTATTTTCCGCGCCAGCATCGCTGGGCGATCGACAAGGTCAACGATCACGTTCACTGGCAGGACAATCCATAATTCGGAGCAAAATCTTGCAATCATCTTCTCCAACCCCTGAAATGAAAATCCTTGTTTTTGGCGCAGGCGCGATCGGCACCTACATCGGCGGCTCGCTTGTGCTGGCTGGGCATCAGGTTGTCTTTGTTGAACAGCCAAAGATGGTCGATGAACTGCGGAACAAGGGCTTGCGGCTCGACCTGACCGTGGACGAACGCAGAAAAACACAGGATGCCTTTGTCGTCGATCCGCGTTCCTTTGTGATCGAACCTTCGCTTAAGGACGCCCTGCGATTTGGTCCCTTCGATGTTGCCATTTTCGCCCTCAAGTCGTTTGACACGCTCCCCGCCATGGAAGGCTTGAAGCCCTTTGCCGAAAAACTCCCGCCTGTTCTGTGTCTCTCCAACGGCGTGGATAATGAGCCGATCATCGCGCAAACTCTCGGCGCGGACAAAGTTGTTTACGGCACAGTAACCACCGCCATCGGGCGGAGAGGCGCGGGAGACATCGTTCTTGAAAAACTGCGCGGAGTCGGCATCGCGGCGGGACATCCACTTTCGGAGAGGTTGGTCACTGTTTTGGATCGCGCCTATCTCAAATGTCGTCTGTACCCCGATGCATTGAGCATGAAATGGTCGAAGATGCTGACCAATCTGGTCGCCAACCCCACCTCAGCGATCTTGAATATGACCGCCGCGCAAGTCTTTGCAAATAAAAAATTATACAAACTCGAAATTGAAATGCTTCGCGAGTGTCTCGCCGTGATGAAAGCAATGGGACTTGAAGTGGTGGATCTGCCCGGAACGCCGGTTGCGGCGCTGGCATTTGCCACGCGACTGCCGCTCTGGCTTTCCAAGCCGCTGGTTTCCCGCGCTGTCGGCGGAGGACGCGGCGGCAAGATGCCCTCCTTCCACATCGACCTGTATTCCGGGCGCGGCAAAAGCGAGGTGGAATACCTGCACGGAGCGGTTGTCCGCGAAGGCAAGGCGCGCGGCATTCCGACGCCTGTCAATCAATTGCTAACCGAAACCCTGCTGGCTCTGACGAATAAGGATATCCCGCTGGATGAATTCGCGGGAAAGCCGGAAAGATTGTTAAAAAAGTTGGAAGGTTGAAAGTTTACAGGTTGAATACTCCTTAACCTGATACCTTTCCAACCTTTAAACATGGTACCGATGATCCAAATCACCCAACCCGATCCCAACGTCGAAATCCATCTTCCCAACGGAAAGACACTGTCTGCACCGCGTGGCACGACAGTGGGGGAATTCCTCACCCCTGTAAAAGATGATTTTTCCGCGCCGATCGTCGCCGCCGTCATCAATAATCAGATCCACGAACTGACCTATCCCATCCACATCGAATCCAACTGCACGCCCGTCACGATGGATACCGCCGATGGCGCGCGCATCTACCGCCGCTCGCTCGTTTTCCTGCTCGAAATGGTGTTCGCGGAACTTTTCCCGGCGAACAGGCTGAACATTGACCATTCCGTCTCCTCGGGCGGATTTTTCTGCGATGTGGTCGAACGCGAGCATTTCACACAAGCGGAGATCGATGCTCTTGAAAATCGCATGAGAGACCTGATCGAAGAAGACCATCCCTTTGAACGCAGGGAAGTTCCGATTCAGGAAGCCATTGAGTACTTCACCCAGCGCGGCTACGAAGATAAACTGCGCCTGTTCAAATACCGCCGCAAGGAATATCTCACGCTGTACAGCCTCAACGGTCAAATGGATTACATGCATGGCTATATGGTCCCGTCCACGGGGTATTTGAAATGGTTCGGACTGCATCCCACCGATGGCGGCTTTATCCTGCGTTTCCCGCGCCGCCACGCGCCGACACAACTCGAAGCGCTTGGCGATTATCCCAAACTGCTGAAAGCGTTTCGTCAGTATGGCAATTGGCTCGAAGCCCTGCATATTGATAACGTCGGCGCGCTGAACGATGCCATTCAATCGGGTCGCGCCGATGAGATCGTGCTGGTCTCCGAAGCATTGCACGAACAGCACATCGCTGAGATCGCCCAACAGATCGCACAGAAGAATTCGCGCATCATTTTACTGGCGGGACCCACATCATCGGGCAAGACCACCTCGTCGCGCCGCCTCGCCGTCCAGTTGCTGGCGCGCGGCATTTCGCCCTATCCGCTCGAACTCGACCACTATTTCGTCAACCGCGATGACACCCCGTTGGATGAGAATGGCAATCACGATTACGAAACCATCGACGCCTTGAATCTGCCGCGTCTCATTCAGGATATGGAAAAACTTCTCAGCGGGGAAACGGTTCAACTTCCACGTTTCAATTTCAAGTCAGGAAGAAGCGAGGAGGGGGATATCGTCCAATTGAAGGACGGACAGCCGATCATCCTCGAAGGGATACATGGACTGAATCCCCGCCTCATCCCCGACCGTTGGACTGATTCAGCGTTTCGAATTTATGTCTCCGCCCTGACCCAGCTCAACCTCGACCGTCACAACCGCGTTTCGACGACCGATACGCGCCTCATCCGCCGCATTGTGCGCGATGCCCGCGAGCGCGGATATTCGGCGCAGGCGACGATCTCGCGTTGGGAGTCGGTGCGGCGCGGCGAGAAGCGGCACATCTTCCCCTATCAGGAAAACGCGGATGTGATGTTCAACTCGGCGCTGGTGTTCGAACTTTCCGCCCTGAAATCGTTGGCGGAGCCGCTCTTGCGGCAGGTTCCGCACAACGTGCCGGAGTATATTGAAGCGCGCAGGCTTCTGGCATTTCTCGAATGGTTTTTGCCTTTTGATGTGAGCCTTGTGCCGGCAAATTCCATCGTGCGCGAATTTCTTGGAGGCTCAAGTTTGAAAGATTTCAAGATCTGGCGAGGGTGAAAGTAAACCATCCGAGAATTTTCTCGGATGGTTTTTTTATCGCAAGATACTTTCGATTTCCTGTAGTTCTTCTTCTGAAAACTCCAGTTTATTCAACGCCCCAACTGCATCCTCGATCTGGCTGACCTTGCTCGCGCCGATCAGCACGGACGTCATCGTCTCGTGCCTCAGCACCCATGCCAACGCCATTTGCGCAAGGGATTGTCCGCGTTGCTGGGCGAGGGCGTTGAGTTTTTGCACCTTGACGATTTTCTCATCGGTGATGTGCGCAGGCTTGAGAAATCCATGCGCTTTGGATGCGCGTGAACCTTCGGGAATACCGCCGAGATATTTATCCGTCAGCAAGCCCTGCGCCAGCGGGGAGAAGGCGATACAGCCGATGCCTTCCTTTTGTAAGACATCTAGCAGATCATCCTCCACCCAGCGGTTGAACATGCTGTACACAGGCTGGTGGATGAGACAGGGCGTGCCGAGTGATTTCAAGATATTGGAAGCATCCCATGTTTTTTCGGCGGGATAGTTTGAGATGCCTGCGTATAACGCCCGTCCACTGCGGACGATGAAATCGAGCGCCTGCATGGTCTCTTCCAACGGCGTGTCCGGGTCGGGGCGGTGATGATAGAAAATGTCCACGTATTCCAAGCCCATGCGTTTCAGGCTTTGGTCGAGGCTGGAGACCAGATACTTGCGCGAGCCCCATTCGCCATAGGGACCGTCCCACATGAAATAGCCCGCTTTCGATGAGATCACCAATTCATCGCGATAAGGGCGCAAGTCCTTTGCAAGGATTTGACCAAAAGTCTCCTCTGCTGAGCCGGGCGGCGGACCGTAGTTGTTGGCAAGGTCAAAATGCGTAATGCCGAGATCAAAAGCACGCAGGATCATGGCGCGGCTGTTGGCGTACACGTCCACGCCACCGAAGTTGTGCCACAAACCCAGCGAGACGGCAGGCAGTTTCAGTCCGCTGCGACCTGAACGGCGGTATTGCATGATGTTGTAACGGGACTCAGATGGTAGATAGTTCATGTTTTCCTGTTGATTTATACAAATCCCTGCTCG
>CAYPHR010000025.1:0-1427 GCA_964410375.1 uncultured Anaerolinea sp.
ATCGCCGTTAATGAAGCCGAGATCAAGGTGCTGGAGGAATTTCTTCCCAAAGCCATGCCCGCTGAGGAACTGCACGCGCTGGTACAAGCCGCCATCGCAGAGACGGGCGCCGCCGCGCCGAGCGACATGGGCAAGGTTATGAAAGTCGTCATGCCGCGGGTCGCCGGGCGCGCGCCGAATGACATGATCAGCGCCGCTGTAAAGGAACTGCTCACAAAGCAATAATGGGTCGCGAGGAGGCGGGTGTGTTCGATTCATGCCTGCTTCCTCGCGGTTTGTTTTATGTCCATGGAAACCTTTGCCATTGCCCGCAGCCGCATTTACCGGATCAGTCTGATCACTGTAGTCAGCCTGGTCTCCTTTGTGTTGCTGACCGTGCCCATCGGTTCAGGTTCCACAGTTCAAACGGTCACTGTGGGGGATGTAGCGCAGTCCACCATCCAATCTCCAAGGGATATTGAATACGTCAGTGAGGTGCGCACGGAGGAGGCGCGCAAAGCGGCGGAAAGCGCTGTCCTGCCGGTGTACAGTTCCCCCGATCCCGCCATTGCCCGCCAACAGATCGACCGTCTGCGCACCACTCTGCAGAACATCACCGCTGTTCGCAACAGCGAACTGACCCCCGCCGAAAAACGTACCAGCATCCTCGCCCTGAGCGATATCCGTTTGAAGGTCGAGACCATCGATTTTCTGATAGGCATCTCAGATCCCCGCTGGGATACCGTGCAAACCGAGTCGCTGCGGGTGCTGGAAACGATCATGCGCCGCGCCATCTACGAAGACAGGCTGGAGGCGACACAGTCAACAGTATCATCATCTGTCAGCCTTGTGTTGAGCGAACAACAAGCCATGCTGGTGACCGAGTTGGTTGCATCCTTTGTGGTGCCGAACAGTTTCTTCAGCCAGGAATTGACCGATGCCGCGCGGCAATCGGCACGTGAAGCAGTGAAGCCCATTGTTCAATCTTATAAAACCGGGGAGACTATAGTCTCGGCAGGTGAGATCATCACCCCCGCTGACATGGAAGCCTTCCAACAACTGGACATTATCCGCCCTACACAACGATGGCAGGATATGCTCGGCGCGGCGGCGGTCATTGCCCTCTCCGCTGTCTTTGTGCCGCTTTATTTTTTCCGCCGGAAACGCGCCATCATTCTCAACGATCCGCGTAGCGCACTGCTGATTGCATTATTATTCGTTGTCTTTTTGGCTGGAGCGCGTTTGTTTGCAGAACGAACACTTGCCCCTTATGGCTATCCTCTGCAAGCCGCCGGTTTGCTATTAACTGCCTTGTTCGGTCTGGAAGTGGGGTTGGTGGTCTCGATCCCGCTTGCCCTGCTGGCTGGCTATGGGCTTCCCAATTCCCTCGACCTGACCAGTTATTACTTGATCTCATCCCTGCTTGGCTTACTCGCCCTTGGACCGGC
>CAYPHR010000025.1:1527-4254 GCA_964410375.1 uncultured Anaerolinea sp.
CTTTCCCGTCCCGATTTTCCCCTGCTTCAATTCCTGCTCCGCAATGCGCCCGGCACCTATCAGCACAGTTTGAATGTCGCCAATCTTGCCGAGCAAGCCGCCGAAAAGATCGGCGCGGATCCTCTGCTCACGCGCGTCGGCGCGATATTTCACGACATCGGCAAGGCGCTCAACCCGAATTTCTTCATCGAAAACCAGGTGGCGGACAACCTCGACACGCATCAAGATGCGGACCCGGAAGAGGTCTCCGCGACCATCATCCGGCACGTCACAGACGGCGTTCAACTTGCGAAGAAACACCGCCTGCCCCGCCGCCTGCACGATTTCATCCTCGAACATCACGGCACGCTCATCACACAGTATCAATACAATCAGGCGATCGAAGCCGCCGGCGGCGATGCATCCAAGGTGGATATCGAGAAATTCCGCTATCCCGGTCCGCGTCCCGCTTCGCGCGAATCTGCCCTGCTCATGCTGGCGGATGCCACCGAAGCCCGTGCCCGCGCTGAGCGTCCCACGGATGAAGACACCATCCGCAAACTGGTTTCCAGCGTGGTCGAAACCGTGCAACGCTACAACCAACTGGACGATACGCTCCTGACCCTGCGCGACCTGAACCTGATCATGGAATCCTTCATCTCCACCCTGCGCGGCTCCTACCATCCGCGCATCCAGTATCCCAAAGCCAGCGTGCCCGATCAGGATGCCACCCTTTCCGCGGTAAAAAATAAATGATCTTCATTGACAACCAACAGGATTTTTTAGAATCCGCCCTGCTTGAACGCGCAGCACGTCTCACCCTCGAGGTTGCACCGCCGCTCAACCCGGACCTCGAACCTGATCTTTCCAACGCAGACCTGACCATCGTCCTGACCGACGACCGCCAACTGCACGAACTGAATCGGGATTATCTCGGCGTGGATGCGCCAACCGATGTGCTTTCCTTCCCCGCCTCCGAATCGGACCCGGAAACGGGTTCCACCTATCTGGGTGACGTGGTCATTTCGATTCCCCGTGCCGCACAGCAGGCGCAGGCGGCGGGACATCCCGTGGAAGCCGAAGTGCAATTGCTGGTGGTGCATGGCGTTCTGCATCTGCTCGGTCACGACCATGCCACAGCGGAGGAAAAAACCGCCATGTGGGAGGAGCAGGCAAAGGTCCTGGAACGACTCGGATTGTCCCACATCAAAATACAGGACTCAGAGTGAAATCGTTCGTCCTCTCGCGGATCCAGTCCTTCCGTCATGCCTTTCGCGGATGGTTCTATGTCCTGCGCACCCAGCGCAATGCGTGGATCCACAGCGCCATCGCGACGGCGGTTTTCATCGTGGGGCTGTGGCTGCAATTATCCTTGCACGATTGGGCGATCATCATCCTGACCGCCGCGTTCGTGTTCACTGCGGAATTCATCAATACTGCCATCGAAGTCGTCGTGGACCTTGCCAGCCCGGACGAGCATCCGCTTGCCAAGATCGGCAAGGATGTGGGCGCGGCGGCGGTGCTGGTTGCCGCGCTTGCAGCCATTTTGATCGGTTTGCTTATTCTTGGTCCGCCGTTTTGGTTGAAATTAACCACACTGATTTCTAATCCCTGATCTCTGGAGTTCTTATGTCCTTATCCTTCAAATTCGGAACCGTCGGTTCGCCCATTGGAACGCCCAAGAAACCGGGAGGCTCGGTCGGCGCGATCGTATTCAGCGGATCCATCGGTTTGGATGCGCTCGAACTGGGCTGGGTGCAATCGGTGCGCGTGACCGAAGCGACCTGCGCAGCGATCAAATCTACGGGCGCGGAGCAGGGCGTTGCCTTGAGCGTCCACGCGCCGTATTTCATCAATTTGAACGCCACGGATGAAGAATGGAGCAAGTCACGCAAGCGCCTGATGGACGCGGCGCACTACGGCTATCTTGCTGGCGCGACGGATATCATCTTTCATCCCGGCTCGTATTTTGGCAACGACCCCGCGGATGTGCTGAAGGTTGCCCTGCCGCGTTTGGAAGGCTGTGTGAAGGAATTGCAGAAGAACGGCGACAAGGTCACATTGCGCCCGGAGACGATGGGCAAGTCCGCGATGCTCGGTTCGTTCGAGGATGCGCTCGCGATGAGCAAAGCCATGGACATGGTGCAGCCCTGCCTCGATTTTGCCCACCTGCACGCCCGTCCCGGTGACGGCACGATGAATACCTATGATGAATGGTCACGTCTGTTGGAGAAATATGGCAAGACGCTGGGCAAAAAAGCGTTGAAGAATCTGCACATCCATCTCTCCGGTATCGAATATGGACCGAAAGGCGAAAAGAATCACCTGCCCCTCGCCGAAGCGGATTTGGATCTGAAAGCCCTGTTCAAAGCCATGCACGCGTTCGGCTGTGCGGGACGCATCCTGTGCGAAAGCCCGATCATGGAAGAGGATGCGCTGAATATGAAGAAGGCTTGGATGAAGGTCAGCGGGGAGAAGTAAGCTTATAAACTGGCGACCAGCCCAAAATCAGAGGGGAGAAGCGAGAACATGTGCGCGTCGTAGATCTGCTTGCCGACGGTCATCCTGTTTAGCAAAATTCCCTCGTAGTGCGCGTCGATCTTTTCAGCGACGCGCTTGCTGGCGTCGTTTCCCATCGCAATCACAATTTCCGCGCGGATGATGCCTGCTTTTTCAAAGGCGTAGCGGGCGGCGAGTTTTGCGGCGCGCCCGGCAATGCCTCTGCCGTGATGCAGCGTCCGCACCCAA
>CAYPHR010000025.1:4264-19114 GCA_964410375.1 uncultured Anaerolinea sp.
AGGTTGCAGAATTTATAGATCGGGTGGATATGACTCAAGCCGCATCCGCCGAGGAATTCGTGCGTTCCCGCATCTGTAATGGCGAAGGAATACAACGTGCCGCGCGACCATTCCGCGCGTGTAATGGCGATGAAATTGCGCGCCACATCCAGTGTGTAACCGGGATTCGCCCACGACATCCACGGGCTGAGTTCCTGCATGGATTCGTGCACTGCGTTGTGTAAGATGATTTCCTCGCCGAATTCGAACGGGCGCAGGGTGATCGTGCCGTCTGTCAGATGTGCGAATGGGAACATGGCAACCTGTTTGTGACCACCGATGAACAAGGTGGATTAAAGAAAAAACGGAGACACAGAATGTGTCTCCGTGATTCTACTCTGGAATGCCTAGGAAATGTATTCCCGAAGATTGTGTTCCACCGCGTATGCCGCCGCCTCGGCGCGGTTGTTGACGTTCAACTTCGAGAGAATGCTCGAAACGTAATTCCGCACGGTGCCTTCGCCGAGGAACAATGTCTTGGCGATCTCGCGGTTGGTCTTGCCTTCGGAGACGAGAAGAAGCACGTGCTTTTCCTGCTGGCTTAAGTGGGCGAACGCCGAAGCCTCCTCCTCCTTCACTGCGCGGCGCACTTCCTGGAAGACGCGCTGGGTGACGGCGGGATCGAGCAGCGCCTCGCCGCGCCCCACAGATTCGAGTGCCTTGATGAGGTCCTCGCTGCCGATCTGCTTGAGGATGTAGCCCGAAGCGCCCGCGCGGATGGCGGAGAACAACATCTCGTCTTCGGCGTACGAGGTAAGCATAATGACTTTTGTGTTGGGGAATTGATTAACGATCTGCTCGCAGGCTTCGATGCCCGATGTGCCGGGCAGGCGAATATCCATCACGACCACATCAGGCTTGAGCAGGGCGGTCTGTTCCAGCGCCTCGCGAGCCGAACCCGCTTCTCCAACGACGTCGAATTGCGGGTGCCGCTCCAGCAGTGATTTCAAACCGAGCCGCACCACCTCATGATCATCTACCAGGATAATTCGTTGTTTCTTCATGCGACCTATTTTACCCCAGGAATACGCAAAAAACGGGCAAAATTCACGGATTTCCCGCCTTTTTCAGCTCCATCAAATGCTCCTCGATGTGCGCCAGACTGCGCTCGACCCACAACTGCATGGTCAACTCGCCGCCCATCGTTTCATGCCGGCTCACCCGCGACCATGCTTCACGCGGCACATCCTTCAACACCTCGCACAATCCATTGACACTCGCCGAAAGGTCATCCAAGATCTGAGCCAGCGGCTCATCCTTCCGGTAATTCTTCGCCATCCACGCGTCGGCGTCAAAACTGGCAAATTCGGGATTTTCCTGCTCCAACACCCGCCGCACCCGCGCGCCATACACGGATTTTTCAACATCGCGCGTATGTGCAGCGATCTGATGCACTGTCCAATCGCCAACCGCAACAGCAAAAGGGTTATTGAATCCGTTACAGGCGGCGCAAAATTCCATCGTCGCCTCCCCCAGCCGCTCCACCAGTTTGACGCGGTACTCCAGCAATTCCTTCATTTTTCCTCCAGCATCGATAGGATGGTCTCAACCACATCATCGGAATTTTCGACAGCGAGCACGCGCACGCCATGCGGACTTAATTCCGCATCCGCCTGACGGGACAGTTCGACAAGCCCCGCCTTGCTGGCAAGATACGCCCCCGCCTCTTTTCTGGACCTTTCACCTGTCCCCGCGACCAGATTTAAAATCACCCCGTGACCTTTTGCCCGCATCACCCGCCCCGCCGACTGGATCATCAGGAACGCGCCCGTCAGGTTGACATCCAGTGTGCGATGCCAGTCCCACTCATCCATGTTCAGCAGGGAAACATGCGGCTCCACCGCCGCGTGATTGATCAGGATGTCAATGTGTCCGAAATCATCTTCGACATCCTTTACCACTGTCTGCGCCCCGACCTTTTTTGCAATGTCCTCGACATAGGCGCGCGCTTTCCCTCCGCCCGCGTTGATGCGCTTGACCACCTCCTCCACGTTGATGGGGGAGATGTCATTCGCGGCAATGACCGCGCCGCGTTTTGCAAGTGCCTCCGCCAGTGCGCGCCCCGCTCCCTTGCCTGCACCAGTGATCAAAACGACTTTATCTTTTGGCATGTTCATCCTTCACCTGAAACTCGATACCTAACACCTCGGACTTGACACCTCAATTGCATACCGGTATCGTATCTGGATTCATATTCGCGTTCAATGGCAGCCCGAAATACGGCGTAGGATCGTAGGTGTTGTTGATATCGAGTTCGTTCAAATAATTCCCAAAACCGTCATCCTTCACGACGGAAATATGTAAATGCAAACCCGTCGGGTTGAGCGGATCGCCCGAGTAATTGCCTTGATAACCGAGGAGCGTGCCCGCTTCCACGTAAATTTCCTCTGTGCCAGCGGGGAATTCCGGAGAAATGAAGGAAAGTCCGTTGCGGTCTGCCATGTGGGTATAGTACACCCAGATCTGGCGTGAGGGCTGAAGCGGATCTCTCGGCACGCGGATGATGACCGTGGAGATCCAATCCACTTCGCGCGTGAGATAGCCGGGGTAGGCGGCGATCACCGGCGTGACGCCGACCTGCGTCCCTGAGAAAATGTCCACTCCGGCGTGGCGGTGACCGGGGCGGAAGGAATCGTCCCAAATGAAGCCGATCAAGCCGTCGGTTGGGAAAATGAACGGGGCGTCGCCGCATTGCGTCCCGGCTGTCATCATCAGGTCTGGGCGGGAGGCGGGGTCACGGAACCAGTCGAAGACTTGCACGGTGCGCGCGGCGCTTCGTCCGTAGTTGAAGTACAGGTAAATCCCTGCCGTGGCGATCGCAACCGGGATGGCTAATAACAGAACTATCTTTTTGGGCATTTGGGGGATTATAAATGGTTTGACTCGTCTGGAACAAAACTTGCAATATACTTCAATTTCTGTAATAATGATGATGCGCGTTCTTCGGAGCGTGGCACGAAAGGGCAAACCCATCGTGAGGTGGGGACGCAAAGTCATGGGTCTTTCAAGTTTGTTGTGTGAAAGACAGCCAGACCGCCGAATTGCTATTATTTGGCGGTCGTTTATTTTTTAAAGGAGGTGCCGGGGAAGCTAAACGGATCTGCAACGCTATTGTGTTTGCGTATCGAATATTGAATTTTGTAAACATCTCAGAGGAGAAAAAATGAAACGTATATTTACGATGATTGTCTTGATCGCCATGCTTGCTGCCGTATTTGCTGTCCCTGTGGGGGCACAGGGTGAATCCCGCTCTTATCTTTTGATGGCAAATGGAAACAAGCTTCCGGCGAATCTTGTCAAGTCCGTAAGTGCCGCGGGCGGTGTGGTTACGCAGACCATTCCTGAAGTCGGTCTGGCGGTGGCGACGTCGAGCGACCCGAATTTTGCGGTACGCGCAGCGAAGATCTCGGGGCTGCGATCTGTCAGCGCAAACCTGACCATGCAGTGGATCAACCCGAACTTCCAGGAAGCCGTGGAGATCGATGCCGCCAACCCGCCTTTCAGCGGCGATGACGATTTCTTCTTCGATCTGCAGTGGGGGCATGATGCGGTGGATGCTCCCGAAGCTTGGGATGCGGGCTATCGCGGGGCTGGCGTGCTTGTGGCAGTGCTGGATACGGGCTTTGACATGGATCATCCTGATCTGGCTCCCAACATTAACTATGCTCTCAGTACAAGTTTTGTGCCCGGTGAACCTGTAGACTACACCCTGCCTGACACCTTCAGTCATGGTACGCATGTGGCGGGTACCATTGCCGCCGCAGACAACGCCTTTGGCGTCATTGGCATCGCGCCGGAAGCGGAACTGATGCTGGTGAAGGTACTGTCAGATTCCGGCAGCGGTTCATTTGCCTCGGTGATCGCCGGTATTGTACATGCCGCGAACTCGGGCGCGGATGTGATCAACATGAGCCTCGGTGCATCACTTTATAGGAGCGGCGATTGCAGTGACCCGAGCGATTGCTATACCGCCCGTGAGGCTGCTGAGTTGATCGTGGCGATCGGACGCGCGACCACGTATGCCTATCAGAAGGGCACGACCGTGATTTCTTCCGCCGGGAATGCCGCCAATGACGGCGATCATGATAGGGATCTGGTCCACATCCCGTCGGATGCCCCGCATGTGATCTCGATCTCCGCCACAGCTCCCATCGGCTGGGCGACCGATCCGTTGAATGCCTTCCTCGACTATCCCGCCAGCTACACCAATTATGGACAATCCGTGATCGACTTCGCCGCCCCCGGTGGTGACTATATCTATCCCGGTGAAGAGGGATGTCTTGTTGCCGGACTTCTCCGCCCCTGTTGGGTCTTCGATCTGGTCTTTAGCACCGGTAATGGTGGCTGGTACTGGTCCGCTGGCACGAGCATGGCTACGCCTCATGCCTCGGGTGTTGCCGCTCTTATCATCGGCAAGAATGGCGGCTCGATGAAGCCCGCCCACGTGGAAGCGGCACTGCGCAATTCCGCGGATGATCTTGGCAAGCCCGGCAATGATGATTTCTATGGCGCTGGGCGCGTCAATGCTTTCAATGCCGTGAGATAGTTTCAGGTTGATGTTGAATTGGCAGGCTGGCGGATTTTCCGCCAGCCTGTTTCTTTATTTTCTTATAAAAATTCTACCTTGTGTTATCCATTTTCTTACACTCCCGGTTTAATATAAGCGCATTGATTTCAAACACAAGGAGATACACGAACATGACGCTCTATATTCAACCCCATCCCTTCCGCCGCATGGCTCGCCGTCACATGGCGCATTCGCAAAACCGCTCGCTGGGTGTCAACATCCGTGAGGAAGATGATGCCTACGTCCTTTCGGCGCTGGTGCCGGGCTTGAACGCTGACGACTTGAACATTCAGGTTCTGGAGAACGTGGTCAGCATTGAAGGCGAATACCGGAACGATGAGGAAGTGGAATTTCTCGTCAACGAACTTCCGCAGGGCTCCTTCCGCCGTGTGTTGCGGATGCCGGCGGAGATCGAAGCGGACAAGGTCGAGGCGAAGATCGCGGATGGCATCCTTACCCTGACCCTGCCGAAAGCCGAGTCAGCCCGCCCGAAGCGGATCAAGGTCGCAGTAAACTGAGCCAACTGTCAGATGGAAAGAGGCGCGTGAGTCCCATGCGTCTCTTTGCGTTTAATAAGGCAGAATAAGTCTGCCGCCTTCATCCAAAATCAGGCAGTATAATTCTGAAATTCCTTTGATCCTTGGAGAATTCTCGTGCGTGTTAAATATTTTCTGTTGTTCGTCTTATTGATCGCTGTACTGAGCGCCTGTGGAGGAAATGAGCCCGCGGAGATCCCCGCCCCGACGGCTGTCCCGTCGCATACGCCGGAGCCGCTGCCCACGCTGATGCCCACGCCTTCCACGCCGCTGGCTTTGCTGATCCTGCCGCAGGATATGGACAGGGCGGCGTTCGACCTGTATCAGAAGACGGTCTACGATCTTGCACAGGCATCCGGCTTCCGTTTTCAGGTCCGTAATACGCTGACGCAGGAGGACATCAACGACCCGACCCTGAAAGTTGTGATCGCTTTGCCGCCAGACCCCGGCGTTGCTTCATTTGCGGCAGCCGCGCCGAACGTGCAGTTTCTGGCTGTAAACATCCCGAACCTGACGGCTGGCGGAAATATGAGCGTGCTTGCCCCGAATACACAGGTGGACCTGCCCGCCTTCCTTGCCGGTTATACACTGGCGATGCTCGTTGACGAATATCACATCGGGATGCTCATCCCGCAGGGCGACCCGGATGGACAGCGCGCCTTCCTTGCCTTTCAGAACGGCATGAAGTATTACTGTGGTGTGTGCCGCACGCTTTATTTTTCGAATTACACCTACCCAACCTATCTTGAAATTCCCGTGGATGAAGACCCGGCGCGTTACGGCGGGTACGCCAACGTGCTTATCAATGACCGCAATGTGGATGCCCTGTATATCTACCCCTCGCTTGCCAGCCCGGATTTCCTCTCCTATGTTGGGACGCAGGGCGTTTATCTGATTGGGACGTCCATGCCGGAAACCCGCCCCGGCGGCTGGGTGATGACGGTCAGCCCCGACACGGTCAAAGCCATTCAGATATCCTGGCCCCAACTGATTGCCGGGCAAGGCGGACAGAACGTTCAATCTCCGCTCGGGCTTGCAGATGTGGACCCGGGCATTCTCACCGAAGGAAGGATCCGCCTGGTGCAGGATACACTCGAAGCGTTACTGGCAGGCAGGATTTTGCCGATCGGTCCATAAAGAAAATGACGGGCGCAACGCCCTTCATTTTCTTTATACATACATGTTTGTGGTGAGTTTTCGCGGTACAAGCCATTCCTGCCGTGCCAGCCACGCCATGGATTTGATCAACAGCGCCATCGGGCTGATCGGCGTGGGGATGTACTCGTCCGCGCCAGCTTGATGGTAGAGGGAAATTTCCAGTTCGTTGGCGCGCGGAGCAAGCAACAGGATCGTGCCGTTGGATGCGGCGCGCAGTTCTCTGCAGAGTTCGATGCGTTCATTCTGTGAAAGGTCAAGTTCGAGGATGGTCAGGGCGGGGGAGAGCAGCCGCGCAGTTTGAACGGCGCCTTGCGGAGTGTGTTCGATCATCACGCGGCAGTTCTTCTGCTCGAAGAGCGTTTTCCAGACGCTTGTCATTTCCGCATCTTGTGAAACGATCAGGACAGTGTGTTTTGCATTGGGATTCGGGGATGTGTTCCAGTCGATCATCTTGTCCTTCTTTTCTATGTTTTACTACCATGTGGTTGGAAATGCAAAAGATGGGTGTCACCCTTTGGTACTATCTTTTTAAAACGTACTTGACGATGCCGCGGGGAGCGTGATAAACTCATTGTGCTTGAGAAAAGCAAATTTTCTGAAAGGAGGCGCACGCCCAATGTTTATGACCAAGTTCTACATCACACTTTCTCTCACCGGCATTGCTGGTGTCGATAGCCGTAGTGCGCCTGTTCGTCGTTAGGCAAGTCTTTTTTGTTGTCTCGCGACCACGGCGCGCCAAGCCCCGTGGTCGTTTTGTTTAAGGTGGAAACTGCCGCGGGAGAGTCCTGTGGCAGTTTTGTTTTTAGTAACGAAGAGGAAATCATGTTGGAGATACAAAATCAGTTATTCGAAGCGACGGATATCCGTTTCGGTCCCATTGACCATGAAACGCATCCTGAAATCGAATCCAAATGGACGCATGACGCGGAGTATATGCGCCTGATGGAGCTCAAGCCCATCCGTCCGCTTTCGGCGGCGATGGTGAAGAAGCAATACGAAGCCATCGAAAAAGAGATGGAGGAGGACAAGAACCTGTTCTATTTCACCATCCGCGCCCGCGAAGATGACCGTTTGATCGGCAAGGCGTTGATCGAGTGGATCGACTGGGCGAATGGCAACGGCTTCATCCGCCTCGGGATCGGCGAAGCAGAGTCCCGCCGCAAGGGCTACGGCTCACAAGCCTTGTCCATGCTCCTGCGCTATGCGTTCGGCGAATTGAACCTGTACCGCGTCACAGCGGTGGTACCCGCCTACAACGAAGGCGCGATCCGCCTCTTCCAGAAGTTCGGTTTTGTGGAGGAGGTGCGCCGCCGGAAAGCCCTGCACCGTGACGGAGAATTTTGGGACATTCTCGGCTTCGGCTTGTTAAATGCCGAATGGCGTGACCAGACGTCGGCGTAGGGGGAGGCGATGAAAGACATCTATCGCGGAACCCTCGTCTGTCTGGCGTCCGAAACGCCCGAGACCATGGCGAAATTCCATCTCAAATGGGATCGGGATACGGAGGCGCACCGCCTCGGCGACAGCGCTCCGGCGCAGTTGTGGTCGCAGAAAAAACTCAAAGAGTTTGTCGAGAAGAACGACGACAGACAGGAAAACAGTTTTCGCTTTGCGATCCGCACGCTGGACGACGACAAATTGATCGGAACCACGTCGCTGTGGGTGCACTCGTGGACTCACAGCGACGCCTGGCTTGGTATTTTCATCGGCGAACGCGAGTATTGGGGCAGGGGCTACGGCACGGACGCCATGCGCCTGATCGTGCAGTACGGATTCGTCGAACTCAACCTGCGGCGTATTACGCTTGGTTTGCACTCGTATAACGAGCGCGCGCTGAAGAGTTACCTGAAAATCGGTTTTACGTTGGAAGGACGCGTGCGCGGCGAAGGTCTGCGTGACGGCGTCCGTTACGATGACCTATATATGGGCTTGCTGCGCGAGGAATGGCTCATCGCACAAGGTGCGAAATGAACGATATTTTCCGCGGCGAATTGGTGCGGCTTTCTGCCGCCGACCCGGAAGAACTTGGAAAAACCTACGTCCGCTGGAGCCGCGACACGGAAATGATGCGCCTGTTCGGTTCGGGTCCAACCCGAATGCAGTCCGCACGGGCAAGCATCGAGTATTACGAAAAGGAATTGAAAGACCAGCCGCCCTCCCATTTTTATTTCAGCATCCGCGCGCTGGAGGATGACCGTCTGCTCGGCGAGACTGACCTTGACATAACAAGCTGGGCTTCGCGAGATGCCTTTGTGGGCATCGGCATCGGAGACCGCGCAGACTGGGGCAGGGGCTACGGTACGGACGCGATGCGGCTTATCCTGCGCTATGCCTTCACTGAACTCAATTTGTGCCGTGTTTCGCTTTCTGTTTTTGAGTACAACCCGCGCGCGATCCGTTCTTATGAAAAGTGCGGATTCCGCCTCGAGGGACGCCGTCGCAGTGCATTGCTCAAAGATGGCAAACGCTGGGACATCCTGTATATGGGAATTTTGATGGAAGATTGGAAGAACGAATATGAACGCGATAAAAACGCCTCTTGATTCGACCTTGAACCTGCGTGCCGTCACCTGGGCGGATCTCCACGCCGTAGCAAAGCTCATCTATGAAGTCTCCGAAGCGGATGGTGACATCACCGTCGCTGTGACGCCCGAAGAACTTGAACACGAGTGGCACACGGAAGGCTTCAATCCCGAAACCGATGCTTTCCTTGTGGAAACACAGGATGGACGTGTGGTCGGTTTTCAAGATTTCTACAATGTCAAGAACCATGCCCATTTGACCATTGATGGGTATGTTCATCCCGGCTTCAAAGGAATGGGCATCGACCGCGCCCTGATGGAACGTGCCGAGGCACGCGCACGCGAAGAGATGAAACTCGCCGCGCCCGACCTGCGTGTGTACATACGCAGCACGATGGACGGCAAGGATGAACCGGCAATTTCTCTACACAAGGAGATGGGGTATGCCACCGTCCGCTATTTCTGGCGGATGGAGATAACGCTCGACGAAATGCCGACCATTCCACCCTTTCCCGAAGGAATCGAACTGCGTCCCTTCGACAAGGAAGCGCACAGCCGCCTCGTCTGGCAGGCGGACAACGAAGCCTTCAGCGAACATTGGGGCAGTCACGGATCCACATTTGAAGAATGGGCGTTCCGAAAATTTGAAAAACCGGAATTCGACCCGAATCTGTGGATTGTTGCCTGGGATGGCGACCAGATCGCTGGCTTCTCCCAGAACCGCTACCGTATGGGCATCGGCTGGGTCGGCACGCTGGGAGTCCGTAAACCGTGGCGCAAAAAAGGACTTGGGCTGACTCTGCTCAAACATTCCTTCGCCGATTTTTACAAGCGCGGCATGAAGACGGTCGGTCTCGGCGTGGATGCGTCCAATTCCACAGGAGCAACCCGCCTGTACGAAAGAGCCGGAATGCATGTGGCGAGCGAATTCGTCACATTTGAAAAGGAACTTCGTCCCGGACGAAGTTTGGAAGAATAAGAGGATGTCATGAAAGAGATGCTTGAAACTCAAACCATTCAATTGCCCGAAGGGTTCACTGTCCGTAGTGCAACCCCAGCGGATGCCGAGATCGCCTTCTCCATGTTCAACATCTGGGCACAGCGCGTGATCGGAGAGAATGATTTCATCAATGCGGATATCATCCGCGATGACTGGTCATCACCGAAATTTGATCCTGCGCGGGATATCCGCCTCGTCTTTGCCCCGACGGGGGAACTGGTCGGTTATACCGAAGTGTGGACTACCGCTAGTCCGCCCGTCCACCCGTGGATCTGGGGACGCGTTCATCCTGAGTATTGGGGGCTGGGCATCGGCACCGCTCTGCTTACCTGGGCGGAGGAACATGCTTCCCGTGTGCTGGCAGACCTCCCCACCGATCTGCGCTTCGCTCCCCGCACGGGCGTTCCGCGTGTGGCGGAAGGGGCAAAGGCGTTGTTCGAGGACCGCGGCTTTAACTACATCCGCAGTTCATACCAAATGCGCATCGAAATGAACGAAGCGCCGCCTGTTCCCTCATGGAAGCAAGGTGTCGTCCTGCGGACAGGAAAACCGGATGACGTTCCCGCTGTCTACGCCGCCGTGCGCGAATCCTTCCGCGACCATTTTGGTCATATCGAGGAGCCGTTCGAGGAAGGTCTCGCTCGTTTCACACATTTTATGGAATCGGATGGTCAAGACCCAAGCCTGTGGTTCCTTGCTGTGGATGGTGACCAAATTGCAGGTGTCAGCCTGTGCCGCTTGGAGTCCTATGACGATGCGGACGTGAGCTGGGTCAACATTCTGGGAGTCCGCCGTCCGTGGCGCAAACATGGGCTGGGATTGGCGCTGCTCCAGCACAGTTTTGGCGAATTTTATAAGCGCGGCAAACGCAAGGCAGGCTTGGGCGTGGATGCTCAGAACCTGACCGGCGCGCTGATGCTGTACGAAAAAGCGGGCATGCACATCCACCGCGTGTATGACACTTACGAAAAGACGATTCGCGAAGGACGTGAAATCAGTGTAGAATCACTGTCAGGATAAATAAACGGTTCCACACCAAGGAGAGACCCATGAATCTGCGTTGCCTTTATTGTCAGACTCCGTTCACCCTCAGCCGCGTTGAAATGCTGTCCGCGCTCGTCATCATGAACGAAAAGAACCAGAATCACTATGACGCGCATTGTCCGCGTTGCCGCCGCGCCAACTCGATCTCCCGCCAGCGCATGGAACTTTTCTTTCCAAACTGGCGTGAAGCTGCCAAACAGCAGGCTGCCGCCGCGGAGGCAGCAGCAAAGGAACCGGCGCCCGCTGCCGCGTCCTTGAAAACCGAGCCTGTGACGAAAACAGTGAAGAAAACTGTCAAAGCGGTTTCCGGCAAGAAGACGGCTGGCGAAACTGCAAAATCATCCGCGCAGAAGAAACCCAACGCTTCGAAATCTGATGTTGCGAAGAAAAGCCCTTCTTCCAAGACCTCGTCCCCTGCGAAAAAGACATCCGCAAAGGACAAGAAGAAGTAACGACTTGGATGGAACGATCGACCCGCAGGTGTGCTTTTGCCTGCGGGCTTTTTTTATGACGAGAAAAGGAAAACGACATGACCATTCGGGCAGTATTTTTTGATTATGGCGGCGTCATCCAGCGCACCGACTATCAGGCTCCGCGCCAGCGTCTTGCCGAGCGTTTCGGCATGGACTATGCGGATATTGACGAGATCGTCTTCGGCGGCGGACCGAACGGCACAGCGGCGCAGGCTACCGTTGGCGCGATCAGCGAGGATGAACACTGGCGGGCTGTTGCGCGCAGGTTAAAGGTCAAGAATGGTGAAATCGAAAATGTAAAAACCGAGTTCTATGCGGGTGATGTGATCGACCACGAACTCGTCAACTTTATTCGATCCCTGCGCGGGAAATTCCATGTGGGTCTCATTTCGAACGCCTGGGACGGCATGCGCGCGTATCTCGAAAAGAACGGTCTGCTTGCAGTTTTTGATACGGTCATCATCTCAGCGGAGGTTAGGGCGGCAAAGCCTGAGGCGGGAATCTATCATCTCGCGCTGGAGCAGGCTCAGGTCAAGGCAAATGAGGCGGTCTTTGTGGACGATGTCCCTGCCAATATTGAAGCCTGTCAGCGGGTCGGAATGCAGGGAGTCCTGTTCAAGGATCCTCAGGATGTCATGCGCCAATTGAAGCAGTTGTTGAAATTTTGAAATGACGGTGAAGGCGAAAATCGAATTGTGGCGACTGGTTGCTGCTTCCAAACAAGAGTGCAAGGATGGTTAATTGACGCAATATCCCCTTGCAAGTATAATTTTCCAACTATCCCTTTTGGAGGGTAGGTAGAGGACACATGGCTCTGCGTGGAAATTTACGCGATTTTACGGTCACACAACTTCTTAATCTAATAAACCTTGCGAGCAAGACGGGAACGCTGGTTGTGGATGGGGTGTCTGAGCAGGCGTATGTTTCCTTTCGTGAGGGGAAACTGGCGTATGCCCGCATCGGCAAGGACGACAGCAGCCTGGCATATGTTCTGCATAAGGCGAACAAGATCAATGCCAATCAATACCGTGCCATCGCAGACCGCGCTGGTCAGATGACCGACAAGGAACTTGGCTTGCTGCTTATCAATGCCGGCTATGTTTCGCAGGATGATATCCTGCTGAATTTGCAATCTCATTTTACGGATGTTGTACGCCGTTTGTTTACATGGGTCGAAGGGGTGTTCCGTTTCGAGAACGATATGCTTCCTCCGGATGACCGCATCAATGTGCGGCTCGACCTGGAAAATATCATCATCGAAGGCTCGCGTCAGTTGCGCGAACTGGAACAACTGCAGGATGAAATTCCCAGCCTGGATATGGCGCTCAAGTTCACTGAACGTCCGCTCACCAATGTAAATTTAAGCGTGGATGAATGGAAGGTCGTCAAGTTCGTTGACCCGAAGAATACGATGCGTCAGATCGCAGGGACGAACAAATTGACCGAAGCGGAGATCCGCAGGATCGTTTATGGACTTTTGCAGGCGGGTCTGGTGGAGTTGGTGCGCCCCGCTAATGCCCCCGTCCAGCCGAATCCGAAGATGTTCCCAACGCAGGATAAAGAAGAACAGAAATCATTGATCAATAAACTAATCGGCCGCATTCGAAAACTATAATGTCCCCACGGTCGAAAGGATAGGAATTATTATGCAAACGGTCAAAATGGTAGTGACAGGTCCATTCAGCGCAGGCAAGACGCAGTTTATTCAGTCTGTCAGCGAAATTGATGTTGTTGCCACGGAGCGCAAGATCTCGTCCGAAGAGGAACGCAACGTCAAATCTGCGACCACGGTTGCCATGGATTTTGGTCGCATCACGGTCGATGATGACCTGGTTCTGTATCTGTTCGGCACGCCCGGTCAGAAACGTTTTGATTTCATGTGGGAGATCCTTTCGGAGGGGATGCTTGGCTTTATCGTCATGGTGGACAGCACCCGCCCGGAAACCTTCCGCGAGGCGCGTTCGATCCTCGAAACTTTCCGCGCCTATGCGCCCACGCCATTCGTCGTTGCTGCAAACAAGCAGGATATGGAAGATTCCTGGGAACTCGAGGACATGCGTCATGCCCTTCGTTTGGATAAGAATACAAAACTGCTTCCCTGCATTGCCACCGACCGGAAAACAGTGAAAAAGGTTTTGCTTGAACTTTTATATAGCATCTTGCAGGAAATGGAATCCGGAAAATAGGGGGCAGGTTAAACGTTGCTGTGTCTTCCATCACCACTGATCAGGGAATAGTTCATTACGAAGTATACGGGCGCGGACGTCCCGTCATACTTTTGCACGGATGGCTTGGCTCATGGGGTCTGTGGCAGGAGACCATGGCATATTTGGGCGCATTCTATCGCACCTATGCACTGGATTTTTGGGGGTTCGGTGAATCAGGCAAGAAGCGTGAAACCTATGCTGTTTCTGATTTTGTCAGTCTGGTCAATCAGTTTATGGAGCAGTTGGGAATCGTCCACGCGCCGCTGGTGGGACACAGCATGGGTGGAACGGTCAGCCTTTCGGTCGCCCATCAATATCCGGATCGTGTCAGCAAGGTGGTAGTGGTTGGCTCGCCCATGGTTGGTTCATCTCTGGCGCCTTTGCTCAAACTCGCAGGATATCGTTCCATCGCTTTCATGCTGTTCAATATGATGGGACCCTTCCGCGCTTTTATGAAATATTATTACTCCCGCGTGATCTGCAGTGACCCGCGCTTCCCGGAAATGATGGACCGCGACCTCTCCCGTACTACGGTGGAATCTTTCCTGCTATCCATCGCTTCGCTTCGCCGCACGGACCTGACACCCGTACTCCCGCAGATCAAAGTCCCATCCCTGGGCATCTACGGCGACAAGGATGTGATCGTCCACCCGATGCAATGGCAGCCCATGTTAAATGGGATGCCGCACGCCAAGATCGAGCGATTCGCCCGGGCGGGGCATTTTCCGATGCTGGAAGAACCGACCGAATTCACCCTGAAGTTAAAAAAATTTCTCGATGAGGACATCCCAGCCTCATGAATAATAATGCGTTCTTTTACCCGCAGAAAATGGGGAGGATCATCCTTCTTGGCATGGAGGAAGTGATCAGCAAAGGCGGGGTGGAGTCCATCCTGCACCTTGCTGAATTGGATGATTTGATTCAGAACTACCCGCCGTCGAAACCGGAGAGGTCCTTTTCCTTTGAAAAGGTGAGTCTCCTGCTTGGGACGTTGGAGCAGGCATACGGTCCGCGAGGGGGGCGGGGATTGGCGTTGCGGACGGGGCGCGCCAGTTTCAAGTATGGTCTTAAGGAATATGGCTCCATGCTCGGTCTGACAGAAGTTGCATTTCGCCTTCTGCCGTTGTCCACAAAACTGCGTGTGGGAGCCCGATCGTTTGCAGAGTTGTTTAATAAACATACTGACCAGCGCGTGCGGGTGGAAGAGACCGACAGCACTATTTTTTGGCATATCGAGCGTTGTCCGCTGTGCTGGGAGCGCAAGGCGGATGAACCGATCTGTCATCTGGCGGTGGGTCTGTTGC
>CAYPHR010000026.1:0-18886 GCA_964410375.1 uncultured Anaerolinea sp.
GCGCTGCGGTCCATTATCAAGGGTGTTGATAAGGATATCAATGAAGAGATCAAATGGAAGGCGCCATCCTTTAATTACAAGGGTGATTATCTGGTAACGTTCAATTTGCGGGATATGAAGCGCGTCCATCTTGTGTTCCATAATCCGTTGATCCCGCAAGTGAAGAGCGCATTGCTGGAAGGTGATTATAAGGACAGGCGCATGGCGTATTTTGCGGATATGAAAGATATAAAAGCGAAGAAGGCTGAGTTGGAAAAGGCATTGAAGGATTTGATACGACTGATTAGGAAAAATGCAAATGAATAAAAACATTCGCACACATTTGGATAACATCCGCTCGACGGATGGGAAGTTGCAGAATGAAGCCTATTATTTCTTGATAGATGCAACCGAAAAGCCCGTGGATTGGGCATACGAGGCATGGGACGAACTGGTTGAAGGTTTGACGCACAAGGACAACCACGTCCGCGCGATCTCATCGCAGGTGCTTGCCAGCCTTGGGAAGAGCGACCCAAAAGGCAGGATGTTCAAGGATTTTGACAAACTGCTCGCTGTGACAAAAGATGAAAAATTCGTCACGGCGCGGCATTGTCTGCAATCCATTTGGAAAATTGGCTTGGGCGGAAAGAAGGCGCAAGAGTTGGTCGTGAACGGTTTGGAAAAACGTTTCAAGGAATGTGGAAAGGAGAAGAACGGCACATTGATCCGCTACGATATTCTTGTCGGGCTGCGGAATCTGTACGATGCCACGACCTCCAATGAGATCCGGGAGACGGCGTTGAAACTCATTGAACTGGAGCAGGACCCGAAATACAAGAAGAAATATGCCGGGGCATGGAAGTAATTCTCTACAAAAGATTTTCAGTCACCAACAATTCAGCATTGTAGATCGAACCGCCTGCCGCGCCGCGGATGGTATTGTGGGATAGTACGACAAATTTCAGGTCAAGGATCGGATCGTGCCTCACACGCCCGACGACGGTTGTCATGCCTTTGCCTGCCATGCGGTCGAGCCGCGGCTGGGGGCGATCCGCTTCATCCCGGACCTCGATCACTGGTCGCGGGGACGACGGCAGTTCCCTCGCTGACGTCGGGGCGGCATAAGCCCGCAGGATCGCATCAGCAGTTTCCGGGTCGGTGGGATGCGTCAATTCCACACTCGCACAGACCGTATGACCATCCGTCACAGCCACGCGATTCGTGTGTACGCTGAAGGCGATATCCGCCATTTCGATCCTGTTTCCGTTCAATTTGCCGAGCATTTTGCGCGGTTCCCACTCCACTTTTTCCTCCTCGCCTTTGATGTTCGGGATGACGTTGTCCATGATGTCGAGCGAAGGGATGCCGGGATAGCCCGCGCCCGAGAGCGCTTGCATGGAGACGGCGAATACTTTTTTCACGCCGAATGCATCGTCGAGCGCTTTGAGTACAATGGTGAGACCTGTGCTGGTGCAGTTCGGATTGGTGATAATGCATCCGCGCCAGCCGCGGTTTTTCCGTTGTTGTTTTATCAAGTGAATATGCTCCGCGTTGACTTCAGGAATGAGTAGGGGAACGTCCTCGTCCCGCCGATACGCTGACGCATTCGAGCAGACCGCCGCGCCGGTTTGTGCGAATTGCGGCTCGATAACGTTGGCGATCTCGTTATGCAATGCAGAAAAGACGATCTTTGCCTGCACGGATTCTGTTACGGCGGGGACGATGACCATGTCGCGGGCATACTCCGGCATGGGGACATCGAGTACCCAGCGCGTTGCCTGTGAATACATTTGCCCAACGGATCGGTCGGACGCGGCAAGCGCAACCACTTTGAACCACGGATGACCATCGAGCAATGATATGAATCGTTGACCGACAGAACCTGTCGCGCCGAGCACGGCAACGGGGATTTGAGATTGGGACATGATGATTTCTCCTTGAATTTGAATGTAGATACGCAGCGTCGCCGTGGTTTATTGGACGATCAACTCATGCAGCGCCTTGACAGCCTGCTCCATGTCCGCCGCATCGACGACGAGCGAGATGGATACTTCCGATGATCCCTGCGCAATGGCAAGCACATTGACGCCATGCTCTCCAAGCCTGCTGAAGACCTGACCCGAAACGCCGGGGGTGTGCCGCATCCCTGCGCCGACGACGGTAATGATGGAAATATCTTCCGTTGCCCAAACGCGGTCAATATCGTTGTCCGCGATCTCGCTGGAAAATGCTTTTTCAAGCGCAGATAATACGGTCCCGGCAAGTTCGGATGGCACGGCGAAACAAATGGATTGTTCCGATGAAGCCTGCGTGATGAGCGGAACGCTTGTCCCTGTGGAAGCGACAGCGCCGAACGCGCGCGCCGCCACGCCGGGGACGCCGAGCATGCCGCGTCCTTCAATGGTGATCAGGCGTTGTTTTCGGATGGCGGTCACTGCCTTGACCACCCGTCCATTGACCTTGCCATTCGATCTTGAATTTCCCTTTAGGCGTGTTCCGGGGTGGGATGGGTTGAACGTGTTGCAGATCCTCAACCCAATGCCCGCATCCACGACGGGGCGGATGGTCTTGGGATGCAGGACTTTTGCCCCGTAATAGGCGAGTTCTGCGATCTCGCTGTAATTGATCTCAGACAGAGTCTGCGCCGAAGGGACGAGCCGCGGATCCGCCGTCATGACGCCGTCCACATCCGTCCAGATCCAGACTTCATCCGCGGGCAAAACAGAACCGATGATGGCTGCGGAATAGTCGCTTCCTCCGCGCCCGAGCGTGGTAACTGCGCCTTCGGGCGTCGCGCCGATAAAGCCTGTTGTGATGGGAATGATTCCCTCATCCATCAATGGGTTTAAGATACTCCGCGTCCGTTCGGTGGTGGTGATGAGATCGGGATGCGCATTCTGGTAATTTGCATTAGTGACGATGAATTCCGTCGCTTCGACAGCCCGGGCTTTGACTCCCGCGTCATTGACAATGGCTGTCAGCAGGCGGACGCTCATCCGCTCGCCAAGCGATGCAACCGCATCCATTGCGCGCGGGCTGGCTTCGCCGAGCACGGTGATGGCTTTGCACAGATCCACAAATGATTGGATGAGCAGCTCGATCTCCGCTTTTGTTTTTTCGCGCAGGTCCGCATCTTGGATGAGCGAGTCCGCTGCGGCGAAGTGTCTTTCCTTCAGTGTGGATTCGGCTGCTGAAAGTGGATCAATCTTCCCTTGCGAAGCGGAAGCGGCAGAGTCCAATAAGAGATTGGTCACGCCGGACATGGCGGATGTCACTACGACGATACGTTCCCAATCCTTTTTTGCATCCTGAATGATCTGCGTTGCGCTGATGAGCGCATCCACAGAGCCGACGGATGTGCCTCCGAACTTCATGACGAGCGTCTTTTTCATGGCATTCTCCTGTAAGTTGGTAAACAAAAACGCCCCACGTTTCCGTGAGGCGTTGTGTTTTGAGATAACCTTTATTCGGTCACTTCACCAAGCGCAAATTCCTCACGGGGAGCCGGGAGGTGGTAGTGGTGATGTTGAGATTGAAGTGAACCGATTTCATAATTGGGCGGTATTCTATGCGAGGGCGAAGGGAGTGTCAAGGGGGATGGGGTAAAATAGCCAAGCCAAATTTGCCGGATACGATAGCAACCTGACCATATTGACGACCATGAGACGACTTTTCTACACATCCCTGTTCCTTTTGATATTTCTCGCTTCCTGCTCTCCCGGGAACCTGACTGCTGTTCCTGCGAGTTCCATCACGCTGGAAGATTGCATCCTGACGTCACCTGCTGGAAATCAGTTGGATGCGCGCTGCGGCACGTTGACCGTTCCGGAAGACCGCGCCAACCCGGATGGAAGGCAGATCGACCTGCATGTGGCGGTCATCCCTGCCATCAAACGTAATTCAGAGCCGGATGCGCTTTTCCCGCTGGCGGGTGGTCCCGGTCAGTCGGCTATCGAAGCGTTCCCCTCGATGATCTCCTTGCTGTTCCAGATCCGGGAAGAGCGTGATATCGTGCTGGTTGACCAGCGCGGTACCGGAAAATCGAATCCGCTGCGTTGTCTCGGTCCTGAAGATGAAGAGTTGACCGAAGAGCAGGTACTGGAGAAGTTGAAATCCTGCCCTGAAACGCTGGATGCGGATCTGCGCTTCTACACTACCGAGATCGCCATGACCGATCTGGATGAGGTACGGGCGGCGCTGGGATATGAAACCATTAACCTGTATGGCGCTTCCTACGGAACCCGTGCGGCGTTAACCTACCTGCGCATGTTCCCTGAGCGCGTCCGCACGGTGACGCTCGATGCCGTGGTCGACCCGGATTTTGTCATGTTTATGGATGCCGCAACGGACGGTCAGGCTGCGCTTGAGTTGTTCTTCTCGCGTTGTGAAGCGGATGAAGCCTGTCGTTCGACGTTTCCAAGATTAAGGAGTGAGTTTGAAAGCGTACTCAACCGCTTGGAAACTTCACCTGCGGAGATCACCATCCCGCATCCCCTGACCAATAAACCGCTTGATCTGACTGTCACTCGCGGGCTGGTCACCAACATGGTTTTCAACACGCTCTACGTGCCGGATCTGGTTGCCACTTTGCCATTATCCATCCACCAAGCGTATGCGGATGAAAACTATATTCCCTTGATCTCACAGGCGTTTCTGGTCAACGCAGGTCTGTACGATGGGATGTTCTATGCCGTTGCCTGTACGGAGGATGCGCCGCTTATTTCAGCTGCGGAGGCTGCCCGGCGCAGTGAACAAAGTGTTTTCGATGATCGTACTGTAGGTTTTTCGGCGGTCTGCTCCGAATGGGAGCAGGGCAGCGTCTCAACTGAATTTCGGGAACCCGTCATATCGGATGTGCCGGTATTGATCCTTTCCGGTGAAGCGGATCCCATTACCCCGCCGCGTCATGCAGAACGTGTTGCCGAAAGCCTTGCCAATGAACTGCATCTGGTCTTTTCCGGTATGGGGCATGGCAATCTTTCCAGCCGTTGCAGCGTGAATCTATTCCGGGCTTTTATCGAAAGTGCCTCGATCCAGGGTCTGGATACCGCCTGTGTGGAGGCGATCCAGCCGCCGCCATTTTTTGTCGATTTCAGTGGACCGCGTCCATAAATATGCGAAGGTCACCATCATGATCCAAGTACAAGGTCTTTCCAAATCCTTTGGCAGCGTAAAAGCTGTTCAAAATGTATCTTTCTTTGTTCCGGACGGTCAAATTACCGGCTTGCTTGGTCCCAATGGAGCGGGCAAAAGCACGACCCTGCGCATGTTGTACACCCTGCTCAAGCCCGATGTGGGAACTGCCAAAGTGGACGGGTTCGATGTGCGTGAGTCTCCGCTCGAGGTGCAACGCAGGATCGGTGTCCTGGCGGATGCGCGTGGTCTGTATCCGCGCCTGACGAGCCGCGAGAATATCCGTTACTACGGGCGTTTGCACGGCTTGGAAGGGGAGGCGCTTGAGAAACAGATCGACTCTCTTTTGATCCTGCTTGACATGCAGTCCATTGCAGACCGTAAGACCGAGGGGTTTTCCACCGGGGAGAGACTAAAGGTTGCCATTGCCCGCACCCTGGTGCATAACCCGAAAAATGTTCTGCTCGATGAACCGACGAACGGACTGGATGTGATGAGCACGCGCGCCATGCGTCAGTTCATTCAGCGGCTGAGGGATGATGGGAAGTGCGTGCTATTCACGAGTCACATTATGCAAGAGGTGGCTGCCTTATGCGATCAGATCGTCATCATTTCGCATGGTGAGGTCTCAGCGAATGGCAGCCCCGATGACCTGAGGCGGCAAACGGGACGTGAGAATCTTGAAGACGCCTTTGTCGCGGTGATCGGCTCGGAGGAGGGATTGGAATAATGAAAAAGATTTTTGTTGTTTTCCAAAAAGAAATGCTGGATAACCTGCGGGATTATCGCAGTTGGACGACAGGTCTATTTTGGGCGCTCTTTGGTCCGCTATTGCTTGGAGGGATGATCATGCTGCTTGGCAATACCATCCGCGATAGAGTGGAATCTTCGCTGGTTTTGCCTGTGGCTGGCGCGGAGAACGCACCCAGTTTGATCGCATTTCTCGAACAGCAGGATGTTATTATCCAGCCCGCGCCGGCGGATCCAGAAGCGGCAGTGATCGCGGGGGACATCAATGTCGCGCTGGTCATCCCACCGGAATATGGCGAGGATTTCTCTGCTGGAAAAACTGCCAGCGTACAACTTGTCTTTGACAGCACGCGCCAATCTGCCGCCGCGGATATTCGCCGCGCGCAAAATCTTCTGGAGGGGTACGGCAATTACATTGGCATGTTACGTTTGAGTCTGCGCGGGGTCAGCCCGGAGGTGATCCGCGCGGTGCAGGTCGAAACCGTGGACACCGCCACGCCGCAAAGTCAGGCGTTGATCTTCCTCTCCATGCTGCCTTACTTCATTATCTTCGCCATTTTCAACGGGGCGTCACCGGTTATCACAGATGCCACAGCCGGGGAGCGGGAACGCGGGTCGCTTGAACCCTTGCTCATCAATCCATTGCCGCGCGGCTGGATCGCCGTTGGTAAGATGCTTTCCGCCATGCCGTTCGCGATCTTAAACCTGGTCATTACGCTGGCTGGTTTTGCCGCCATCTTCCGCTTCCTGCCGATCGAGGAGATGCTTGGTGTGCAGATCGGATTTGATGTCGGCGCTCTGATGGCGATCTTCCTGATCTGTCTGCCGATCGTGTTTCTGGCTTGCGCCATCCAGACTTTGATCGCGTCGTTCACAAAAACGACGAAGGAGGCGGGGACCTATCTGCCGTTCATCAGCCTGATCCCGTCTCTGCCAGGTCTGGCGCTTGCATTTTTACCGGTCAAACCAGACCTGTGGACGATGCTAATCCCGACATTTGGTCAACAGATTCTCATCAACCAGTTCCTTCGCGCTGAACCGATTCTGGCGATGAACATCCTTATCTCGACAGTGTTGACGATCCTCCTCTCGGTTGTGATCACCTTTATTGCTATCAAGTTTTACGAAGGAGAACGGATCATCCTTGGCAAATGATCCGATTGCAAGCGAGCAGGTGATTGATCGTGTATGACCGAATCGGAAAACAAGGTCTTGACGGATTTCCGATTCTGCCTATAATCGGGCGAAATATCTACAGCCAATGAACGCGATTTTCTCACTCTCCCTTATTATTGTCGTCCTTGCGGTCCTTATTATTAAGGATCTATTTTCGGTTAGGATGGCAACGGTGAGAGTGAAAAAATAGCACACACCTTAAGTAAGTGCAAAAGCCGCCCTAACCACGGGCGGCTTTTTTGTTATCTACCCACCCCTGCTCCCTCCTCATCACTTGATTATGGAGAGGGGAACCAAAGAGGAAATATGCGATCCGATACAGTCAAAAAGGGTTTCGATAAAGCCCCGCACCGTGCGTTGTTGCGCGCGACGGGTTTGCAGGATGATGATTTCAACAAGCCGTTTGTCGCCATTGTCAATTCCTATGTTGATGTTGTTCCCGGTCACGTTCATTTGCAGGAGTTCGGCAAACTGGTGAAGGATGCTGTCCGCGCGGCGGGATGCGTGCCGTTTGAGTTCAACACCATCGGTGTGGATGATGGCATTGCGATGGGGCACATGGGGATGAAGTATTCGCTTCCTTCGCGGGAGTTAATTGCTGACTGCGTCGAGACCATGATCGAAGCCCATAGATTCGACGCGATGGTCTGCATCCCGAACTGTGACAAGATCGTGCCCGGTATGCTGCTGGCTGCCATGCGCGTGAACGTGCCGACCATCTTCGTCTCCGGTGGCGCAATGAAAGCAGGAATGACCCCTGATGGCGAGACGATTGACTTGATTTCCGTATTCGAAGGAGTTGGCGCGTATTCAGCGGGGAAGATCGATGAAAAGCGATTATCCATTTTGGAAAAATTTGCGTGTCCATCCTGCGGCTCGTGTTCTGGCATGTTCACCGCCAATTCGATGAACTGTCTAATGGAAGTGTTGGGATTGGCTCTGCCCTTCAATGGTTCAGCATTAGCAAAGACTCCCGAACGTGAAGAATTGGCGAGAAAAGCCGCCGCGCAGATCATGACCTTGATAGAGCGTGACATCAAGCCAAGAGACATTGTCACTGCCGATGCCATTGATGATGCCTTTGCGCTGGATATGGCGATGGGCGGCTCATCGAATACCGTGCTGCACACACTGGCATTGGCGAACGAAGCAGGCGTGGACTATCCGCTGGAGCGCATCAACGCTGTGGCGGATAAAGTGCCGCACATCTGCAAGGTGAGCCCGGCAGGCAAGTGGCACATGGAAGATGTGCATCGCGCAGGCGGAATTCCTGCGATATTGAACGAAGTGCAGCGGGGGACGGGTATGTTACACCTTGACCGCATCACGGTCACTGGCAAAACGCTCGGGGAATCGATTCAAGATGCTGAAATAAAAGATAGCGATGTCATTCGTACTTATGAAAATGCACATTCCAAACGCGGCGGGCTATCCATTTTGTTCGGCAATCTGGCGCCGAATGGGTCGGTGGTGAAAGTCGGCGGTGTGAGCGAGGCGATGATGAAGTTCGAGGGTCCTGCCGTGATCTTTGAGTCGCAAGATGAAGCGATGGTGGGAATCCTTGCTGGCAAGGTCAAGGCTGGCGATTGCGTTGTTGTGCGTTATGAAGGTCCCAAAGGCGGACCGGGGATGCAGGAAATGCTGTCGCCCACGTCTGCGATCATGGGGCAGGGATTGGGGGACAAGGTGGCGCTCATCACGGATGGAAGATTCAGCGGCGGGACGCGCGGCGCGTGCATCGGTCACGTATCGCCGGAAGCCGCGGCGGGCGGTCCGATTGCGGCGCTCAAAGCTGGGGACTTGGTCCAAATTGATTTGGTGGCACGCAGCCTGAACGTCAAGTTGAGCGAGGCGGAGATTCAGAGTCGGCTGGATGCGCTGCCGAAGTTTGAGTCCAAGGTCACATCCAAGTGGCTGAAACGGTATTCGTATTTCGTCACCAGCGCGGATACAGGCGCGGTACTTCAATCGTAGGTCACGCTTTCAGCGTGACGGCAAAGTAACTTCGTAAGTCACGTTGAAAACGTGACCTACATAAGGAGCGAGAATGAAACTAAAAGGTGCAGAAATTGTTTGGGAATGTCTGGTGCGCGAAGGCGTGGAAGTGGTCTTCGGTTACCCGGGCGGGGCGAACATGCCGATCTATGATGCGATGTTGAATTATCCAGTCCATCATGTGTTGGTGCGGCATGAGCAGGGCGGGGCGCACATGGCGGATGGATACGCTCGCGCTTCGGGGAAGGTTGGTGTGGCGATGGCGACATCGGGACCGGGTGCGACGAATCTGGTGACGGGCATTGCCACGGCGATGATGGATTCGGTTCCTGTCGTATTCATTACGGGACAGGTTGCGGCGCATTTGATCGGCGGGGATGCGTTTCAGGAAACCGACGTGACGGGTATCACCTTGCCCATCACCAAGCATAACTATTTAGTGACCCGTGCTGAGGATATTGCGGTGACAATCCGCGAGGCGTTTTACATTGCGAAAAGCGGACGTCCCGGACCCGTGTTGATCGACATTTGCAAGAATGCCCAAGTGGAATCTTGTGAATTTGTGTATCCCGAAGAAGTGAAACTGCCGGGTTACCAGCCTGTGACGCGTTCGCCGCGCAACCTGCTGGATGATGCCGTTGCGTTGATCGAAAAGGCGAAGAAGCCGATCATCCTGTGCGGCCATGGCGTGATCATGTCGAACGCGGAAGAGGAACTGATGCAGTTCGCGGTCAAGACGCAGACTCCTGTGGCAAGCACACTGTTAGGCTTGGGCGCCTTCCCTGCTTCTCATGAACTGAGTTTGGGCATGATGGGCATGCACGGGGAAGCGTATACGAATATGGCGATTCAAAACTCTGACCTGATCCTTGCTTTTGGAATGCGCTTCGATGACCGTGTGACGGGTACGTTGAAGACCTACGCGCCGAAGGCGAAGAAAATCCACATCGAAATTGACCCGTCTGAAGTGCATAAGAACGTTTTTGTGGATGTTCCGCTGGTGGGCGATGTGAAAACCGTGCTGGCAGACTTGATCCCGCTGGTGGATGAATACGACCATGACGAATGGAAACAGGAAATCAACGGCTGGAAAAGTGAAGCCGACTCACGCTCGATCATGAACTGGGAGGAGGACGGCAAGTTGTATGTGGCGCATCTCATCGCGGACATTTGGAAGGCGACGGGCGGCGGCGCGATCGTGACGACGGATGTTGGTCAGCATCAGATGTGGACGGCGCAATACTATCAACTGGAGAAGCCGAACCGCTGGATCACTTCGGGCGGCGCGGGGACGATGGGCTTTGGCCTGCCCTCTGCCATCGGTGCGTGGTTCGCGGCGAAAGACCAGGAGATCTGGGCAATTGCGGGCGATGGTGGATTTCAGATGACTGCCGCCGAGTTGACGACCGCCGTGCAGGAAGGCGCGAATGTGAAGGTTGCCATTATGAATAATAGCTTCCTCGGCATGGTGCGTCAGTGGCAGGAGTTCTTCTTCGAAAAGCGTTATTCCGCGGTGAACATGCTTGCGCCTGATTTTGTGAAACTGGCAGAGGCGCATGGAGTTCCCGCGAAGCGTGTCACCAAGCGTGAGGAAGTCAGTGAGGCGATCGAGTGGGCGCGCAGTGTGAATGGTCCTGCTGTGTTGGAGTTCCGCGTGGAAATGGAAGATGCGGTCTATCCGATGGTTCCCGCGGGGGCGGCGTTGCACGAGATGATCCGTCGTCCAGTGAAGACGGCTGGGTGAGTCGAGGTCTTTCTTCTTTTCTTAATAACCCAAAGACGAAGAGGAAAGAAACGTACGAAGAGAGAATTGGAGAATTAAATGAACTATACATTTATAGCATTAGTTGAAAATAAACCAGGCGTGTTGAACCGTGTGGCGTCTTTGTTCCGCCGCCGCAATTTCAATATCGAGTCGCTGGCAGTGGGGCGGACGGAAAATCCCGATGTCTCACGCATGACTGTGGTGGTGGACTGCCCGAATGGCGATGTGGATGCGCATCGTATCGAAGCGAACCTGTATAAATTGGTCAACGTGATCGACGTGCAGGACGTCACGCATCAGCCTGTGGTGGCGCGCGACCTGGCGCTCATCAAAGTGCGGGTTGGTCCCGAACGCCGCGCAGAGGTGAACGGGCTGGCGGAAATCTTCCGAGCCCGCATCGTGGACGTGGCGCCTGATTCGGTGGTTGTGGAGATCACGGGCACGGAGGACAAGATCGAAGGCATGATCGAGTTGCTGCGTCCGATTGGCATTGTGGAAATGGTGCGTACGGGACAGATCTCGATGACGCGCGGAGTCCACGACGGCGTGCGGCGCATGCCCGGCATGGAGAGTCGCCGCTACGAAGATGTGATGGATATGGCGGAGATGATGCCGTAGAAAAAGGCTGTCATTGCGAGGAGCGAAGCGACGAAGCAATCTTATCGCACCTGCAATACAGAAATAGAGTTGAAAAATAAGATTGCTTCGGGCGAAAGAACATCGCCCTCGCAATGACATCAAGAGGAGAAAAGTAATCATGGCAAAGATCGATTTTGGCGGTACGGTGGAGGAAGTGGTCACCCGCGACGAGTTCCCGTTGGAGAAGGCTCGTGAAGTATTGAAAGATGAAGTGGTGGCGGTGCTGGGCTACGGCGTGCAGGGACCTGCACAGGCGATGAACATGCGCGATAACGGCATCAAGGTCATTATCGGTCAGCGTGAAGGGACGAAGAACTGGGATAAGGCAATCGACGATGGCTGGGTTCCGGGCGAGACCTTGTTCGCTGTGGAAGAAGCCGCGGAGAAAGGAACGGTTATTCAATATTTGCTTTCGGATGCGGGACAGCGTTCGCAGTGGTCGAAGATCGTGGAATGTTTGAACGAAGGCGACATGCTCTACTTCTCGCACGGATTTTCCGTCACGTTCAAGGATGACACGGGTGTGATTCCGCCTCCGCACGTGGACGTGGCGCTGGTTGCCCCCAAGGGGTCGGGGCGCAGCGTGCGGACGAATTTCCTCGAAGGCTCGGGCATCAATGCCAGTTTCGCCGTCCATCAGGATGCGACGGGTAAAGCGAAGGATCGCGCGATTGCGCTGGGCATTGCCATTGGCGCGGGCTATCTCTTCCCGACCACGTTTGAAAAGGAAGTGTATTCCGATCTTACAGGTGAACGCGGCATTTTGATGGGCGCATTGGCAGGTGTGATGGAAGCACAGTACAACGAACTGCGCAAGAATGGACATTCGCCGAGTGAAGCGTTCAACGAAACCGTGGAAGAACTCACGCAGTCGCTCATTCGTCTCGTCGGCGAGAATGGCATGGACTGGATGTACGCGAACTGCTCCACCACCGCCCAGCGCGGTGCGCTCGATTGGAAGAACAAGTTCCGCGATGCGGTTGCGCCTGTATTCAGTGACTTGTATCAAAGCGTGAAGAGCGGAAACGAAGCCCGCATCACGCTAGAAGCCAACAGTCAATCCGATTACCGCGAGAAATTGGATGTGGAACTCGCCGCCATCCGTGATTCGGAGATGTGGCGCGCAGGTGCGGCGGTGCGTTCGCTGCGCCCGGAGAATTGGAAGAAGTAGCTTATTGTAGGTCACGTTTGTAACGTGACGATTCAAATAATGATTTAGTCACGCTACAAGCGTGATCTACAGGAGTATGGCATGACCAACTACGTGAAAATCTTCGATACAACATTAAGAGACGGCGAACAATCTCCAGGCGCGACGATGACCTCGGCTGAGAAATTGGAAGTGGCGCATAACTTGGCGCGGCTCGGCGTGGATATCATCGAAGCGGGATTCCCTGCGGCTTCACCCGATGATCTGGAAGCCGTCAGACGCATAGCGCTTGAAGTGGGCAACCCAGCTTCCCCTGAGAATGAGGCGAAGATTCCTGTCATCGCAGGGCTGGCGCGGGCGAATAAATCCGACATTGATAAGGCATGGGAAGCTGTCCAAGGTGCGAAGAAGCCGCGCATTCATACCTTCCTTGCCACGTCGCCGATCCACATGAAGCACAAACTGAAGATGGACCCCGAAGAGGTGGTGCAGCGCGTGAGCGAGATGGTGGCGTATGCGAAGTCGCTGTGTGACGATGTGGAATTTTCGCCCGAAGATGCGGGGCGCTCTGACCCTGAATTTTTGTATGTGGTTTTGGGTGAGGCGATCAAAGCGGGCGCGACCACATTGAACATCCCCGACACGGTGGGCTACACCACGCCCGATGAATTTTATGCGCTCATCAAAGGCATCATCGAAAAAACGCCAGGCATGCACGAAGGCATCACCGTCTCGGTGCATTGCCATGATGATTTGGGTATGGCAACCGCCAACACACTCGCGGGCATTCGCGCGGGCGCGCGTCAGGCAGAAGTGACCATTAACGGGATCGGTGAACGGGCAGGGAATACCTCGCTTGAAGAAGTGGTGATGACGTTGAAAACGCGTCATCCTGTCTTTGGGCTTGATACTGGAATTGACACGCGTCAACTCTCGCGCATTTCCAGACTGGTCAGCAATTACACGGGGATCGTCGTTCAGCCGAATAAAGCCATCGTTGGCTCGAACGCCTTCGCGCACGAAGCGGGCATTCATCAGGATGGCATGTTGAAACACCAGACCACGTACGAGATCATGCGTCCCGAAGATGTGGGTGTGAGCCAGACCAACCTTGTGCTGGGCAAACATTCAGGCAGGCACGCGTTACGCAACCGCCTTGCGGAAATGGGACACTCGCTTGATGAAGTGGAACTGGATAAAGCCTTCGCCCGCTTCAAAGACTTGGCAGACCGCAAAAAGGTCATCACTGACCTTGATCTCGAAGCCGTAATCGCGGACGAATTTTACAAGCCGCGCGATGTGTACATTTTGGACGGATTGCAAGTCACGTGCGGGACGATGGGCATGCCGACTGCCACTGTCCGTTTGCGTGGACCTGACGGCGTTGTCCACACGCACGCGGCGATGGGTTCGGGTCCTGTGGATGCGACCTATCAGGCGATCCGCGCCATTGTCAACATGCCGAACAAATTGCTGGAATTCAACGTCCACGCCATCACCGAAGGCATCGACGCGCTCGGCGAAGTGACCGTGCGGATTCAGGGCAAGAACGGTCACACCACGATGGACGCGCAGAGCGAGCTGGAATATCCGCGTGTGTATGGCGGACACGGCGCGGATACTGATATTATTGTCGCCAGCGCCAAGGCATATATCAATGCGCTTAACAAACTCATCATCGCGCAGACCGAACGTCATGAACATGAAGTCCACGATTTTGGCGTGATGCTGGGGTAAAGATAATTCGAGACTGGAGATTAGAGATTTGTCCATGCCAAAAACACTTTTCCAAAAAATATGGGATGCGCATGTGGTTGCCGAACAGCCTGATGCTCCCGCCGTCCTTTACATTGACCTGCACCTCGTCCACGAAGTGACCTCGCCGCAAGCGTTCACCGGTCTACGCCAGCGCGGATTGAAAGTCCGCCGCCCCGATAAAACACTGGCGACGATGGATCATTCGATTCCGACCACGCCGATGGATGTTCCGATTGCTGACGCGATGGCGGCGGCTCAGATCAAGATGCTTGAGCAAAACACCGCCGAGTTTGGCATTGAACTGCACGGCATGGATAGTCCGCACCGTGGGATTGTGCATGTCATTGGTCCCGAACTCGGGCGTACCCAACCCGGCATGACCATTGTCTGCGGCGACAGTCACACCGCCACACACGGCGCGTTCGGCGCACTGGCTTTCGGCATCGGCACCAGCGAAGTGGAACATGTCCTTGCTACACAATGTCTCTTGCAGAAGAAACCCAAGACTTGCGAAGTCCGCGTGGACGGCAAGCTCGGTCATGGTGTTTCTTCCAAAGACATCATTCTCGCGCTGATCGCAAAAATTAGCACAAGCGGCGGGACGGGACATGTCTTCGAATACACGGGCGAAGCCATCCGCTCGCTGACGATGGAACAGCGCATGACCATCTGCAACATGTCCATTGAAGGCGGCGCGCGCGCAGGCATGATCGCTCCCGATGACACCACCTTCGAATATTTAAACGGACGCGAATTCGCACCGAAAGGTGAAGAATGGGATAAAGCCGTCGCCAAATGGCGCACTTTACCAAGTGATGAAGGCGCGACGTATGACAAGTCCATTACGCTTAACGCCGCCGACCTCGAACCGATGATCACCTACGGAACGAATCCCGGCATGGGCATGAGAATCACCGACTGCATCCCAACGGCTGATACATTCACCGAAGCTTCGCAAAAAACAGCCTTCGAAAAAGCCATGACCTACATGGGACTGCAGCCTGGTCAATCGTTGCTCGGTCAAAAAGTGGATGTAGTCTTCATCGGCTCCTGCACCAACTCACGCATCTCCGATCTGCGCCTCGCTGCTTCCATCTTGAAAGATAGGAAAGTCGCCGACGGCTTGCGCGTGATGGTCGTCCCCGGTTCGCAAGATGTAAAGAAACAAGCCGAACAAGAAGGCTTGGATACGATATTCAAAGAAGCAGGAGCGGAATGGCGAGAAGCGGGATGCAGTATGTGCATTGCAATGAATGGCGATCAATTACAACCCGGTCAATACGCCATCTCCACCAGCAACCGCAACTTTGAAGGACGTCAGGGCAAAGGCGGAAGAACTTTCCTTGCCAGCCCTGTCACCGCCGCCGCGACTGCAATTCACGGCGTCGTCACTGACCCAAGAACGATAATCGGTAATTGATAATTCGATATTCGAATATCTATTATCCAATATCGTTTTTCAACCTGAAACCTGACACCTGAAACTTGGAACCTACCCATGGCTCAATTCACATCTCTCACCTCCCGCATCATTCCGCTTCCCGCGAACGACGTTGACACAGACCAGATCGTCCCCGCCCAATTCCTGAAAGTCACCGACAAAAACGGTCTCGCCGACGCGCTCTTTTTCAACTGGCGTTACAACGCTGATGGCTCCCCGAAGGAAGATTTCATCATCAACAGACCCGAGTCACAGGGTGCACAAATTCTCCTCGCGGGTGACAACTTCGGGTGCGGGTCGAGCCGCGAACACGCGCCCTGGGCGCTCACTGCATGGGGCATCCGCGCCGTCATCTCGACCTCCTTCGCCGACATCTTCCGCAACAACTCGCTGAAGAACGGGCTCATCCCCATCATCGTGGATGACGCGACTCACAAGATGCTCTTTGATCTGGTGGAAGAAGCGCCTCAAGCCGAACTGACAGTGGACCTTGCCTCCCAAACCGTGACCTTCCCCGGAGGTTCTTTCACCTTCCCCATTGACGCGTTCAACAAAACCTGCCTGCTCAATGGCGTGGACGAACTCGGCTACATCATGGGCTTTGAAAAAGAGATTGCGGAATTTGAAGCGAGAACATGATCATGGATTTGCCCCTTATCCAAATCTACGACACCACCCTGCGTGACGGGACACAATCCGAAGGCTTCAATCTGTCAGCGAATGACAAAGTCCGCATCGCGCAAAAATTGGACGAACTTGGCGTTGCCTTCATCGAAGGCGGCTGGCCCGGCTCGAACCCCAAGGATGCTGAGTTCTTTCAACGCGCCCGCGACATGCAATGGAAGCACGCCTTCATCACGGCGTTTGGTTCCACCTGCCGCGTCAAAGGCGGACCTGAAGACGATGCCAATATCAAAGCACTGCTTGATTCGCAAACGCCCGTCTGTACCATCTTCGGCAAAACGTGGACGCTGCACGTCACCGAAGTTTTGCAAACCACGCTTGAAGACAACCTGCGCATCATCGAAGACTCGGTAGCGTATCTCAAAGCCAACGGCAAGCGCGTCATCTACGATGCCGAACACTTCTTTGATGGCTACAAAGCGGACAAAGCCTACGCGCTCGAAACTTTGCGTGCCGCCATCCGCGGCGGAGCAGAGACGGTCGTGCTGTGCGATACCAACGGTGGAACCTTCCCGTGGGAGATTAAACGCATCTTCGGCGAGTTGAGGAGGGAGATTAATCATCCGCTTGGGATTCACACCCACAACGATTCGGAAGCGGCGGTTGTCAACTCACTGGTCGCCGTGCGCGAAGGAGCAATTCAGGTACAGGGAACCATCAATGGGGTAGGGGAGCGTTGCGGCAACGCCAACTTGTGTTCTATCATGGCGAACCTGGAGTTAAAATTGGGTTTTGAATGTCTCCCCAAAGGAAATCTTCAGCATTTATATGATCTATCCCATTTCGTCGCAGAAGTAGCGAATCTCACACCCGATGAGCATTTACCGTTTGTCGGAAAATCCGCATTCGCACACAAAGGCGGAGTTCATGTCGCGGCGATGAGGCGTTCGCCGCAGTCTTACCAGCATGTGGAGCCAGAACTGGTCGGCAACAAGATGCGTGTAGTCGTGTCGGATTTGTCGGGGCGCGGCAACTTGCTCAGCAAAGCCGAAGAACACGGCGTGGAAGTTGAAGGGAATGAAGTCGTTCCTGTCCTCAACGAGATCAAGGAACTCGAAGCGCGCGGATTTTCCTTTGAAGCGGCGGAAGCGTCTGTGACGATGATGTTAAAGCGGCAGGAATACGGCTACAAACCGCCTTTTGAACTCGTGGACTTTTTTGTCAATGTAGAACATCGTCAGGGACGTGGCATCTTCGCCGAAGCGACCGTCAAAGTGCGCGTGCAGGGTGAGTTGCTGCACACCGCCGCCGAAGGAAACGGTCCCGTCAACGCGCTGGATAATGCACTGCGAAAGGCGCTGATTGGCTACTATCCGCAGATCGCGGATTTCCATCTGTCCGATTACAAAGTCCGCATTTTGGATTCGGATCACGGCACCGAAGCCATCACCCGCGTGTTGATCGACACGCGCAATTCCACCTCCCGCTGGAGCACCGTCGGCGCAAGTACCAACATCATCGAAGCCAGTTGGCGCGCACTCGCGGATTCGGTGGAATATGGGTTAATGGTGGCGCATTAATTGTAGGGGCGCAGCGTCGCTGCGCCCCTACGGAATGGAATTTATGAATTTCAAAATCACTCTCCTCCCCGGCGATGGCATCGGACCCGAAGTGGTCGGCGAAGCCGTGCGGGTGTTGGAAATCATCGCCGCCACATACAAGCATACCCTCGATTTTCAAGAGCGATGGGTGGGCGGCTGTTCCATTGATAAGTATGGTTCATCGCTTACCGATGAAACCCTTGCAGATTGTCAGTCTTCTGATGCGGTTTTGTTCGGCGCAGTGGGCGGACCGAAATGGGATGACCCAAATGCAAAGGACAGACCCGAGCGCGGCTTACTCGCGCTTCGAAAAGGTCTTGGCGTGTTTGCGAATCTTCGTCCCGTCACAGTGCATCGCACGCTTGCGGATCGTTCCCCGCTCAAGCCTGAGAAATTGCAAGGCGTGGATATTCTTGTCATACGCGAACTCACAGGCGGGCTGTATTTTGGTCAACCCAAAATGCGCGAGATGAAAGACGGTCACGAACGCGCGGTGGATACGCTCGAATATTACGATTACGAAATCCGCCGCATCATGAAACTTGCCTTTGAACTCGCGCGCGGACGCAGGAAAAAAGTCACTTCGGTGGATAAAGCCAATGTGCTGGAATCATCCCGACTGTGGCGGCAGATCGCTTCTTCCATCGGGACGGAGAATCCTGACATTGAGCTTGAGCATACGCTGGTAGATACCGCCTCGATGAAGCTGATCACTACTCCCGCTTCGTTTGATGTGGTTGTCACCGAGAACATGTTCGGCGACATCCTCACGGATGAAGCGTCCGTGCTGGCGGGGTCGATGGGGATGCTGCCGTCTGCCAGTTTGGGTGAAGCAGGCTTGAGGTCCGAAGGCGAAGCGAGAATGGGATTGTATG
>CAYPHR010000027.1:0-15487 GCA_964410375.1 uncultured Anaerolinea sp.
GCGCGTGCAATTATACCGTAAGGTCTGCCCGCATGGATGCCGGGCAGGGGATTTGTTTGAGAATCTGCCCGGTCGTTTCACAAATCTTTTTTACAGTTATAATAGCGCTCATTGCTAAAGGAGAACCATAACTGATATGCCCATTTCTTCCAGAATCCCCGCGCCCGAATTCGAATTGATGGATGATACCAATACCCCGCGAAAACTTTCTGATTTTCGCGGGAAAAACGTGGTGCTTTATTTTTACCCCAAAGACGATACGCCCGGCTGTACGAAGGAAGCTTGCAACTTCCGCGACGATTATTCTGCTTATGAAAAGGCGGATGTGGTGATCCTCGGCGTCAGCCCGGATTCGGTCGAGTCGCACATCAAGTTCAAGAAAAAATTCCAGTTGCCATTTCCGCTGCTTGCGGATGAAGGGCACAATGTTTGTGATCTATACGGCGTGTGGGGACCGAAGAAGTTCATGGGCAAGGAATATGAAGGCGTATTGCGCACAACCTTCCTGATTGATGGGGAGGGGAATATCAAGCGCGTGTTCGAGGACGTCCGCCCGGCGGAGCATAGCACCGAATTGCTTGCCGAATTGGGATTGGCTTAACCGATTTAAAGTAACGTGATGGATGGGTTCGTGTTATAAAGCAGACGATGCGCCGACGGCAATGTAGACCAAGCCGTCGGCATGATTCTGTTCACTTTTTGAACCAGTTGCCGGCTGGGCAGTGAAGCGAAAAATTCCCGTGCAATAGTGACAAGCGGATGGGAATTTGATATAATCACGGCTTGTGAAAATTGAGACAAATCCTACTGGCTTTATCCAATTTTCAATGAGATCATAGTTCGGGATTGTTCCCGCTCAATCATTTCAGGAGAGAGAGTATGCGACATTTTGTGATCGTGGGGATTCTTGTGCTGGTCATGACCGTCCTCACTTATGTGGGGCTCGACGCGGCTGGCATTGCAAGGCAGATGCACCCCGTGGCGGCAAGCGCCCAAGCAGAGTCGATCGACAGCCTGTGGAATTTGGAGATCATTGCGATTTCCTTTTTGTTTGCGCTGATTGTTGTGCCGATGGTGTACAGCCTGATCGTGTTCCGCCGCAAAAAAGGGGACATGACCGATGCGGAGCATATTGAAGGAAACACATCGTTAGAGATCGGCTGGACGGTGGGTCCGTTGATTCTGGTGGTTGTATTCGCTTATTTGGGGGCGTATTCGCTCGGGGAGGTACGGCGGGAGGATCCCAACGCATTCGTTATTAACGTGACCGCCCGTCAGTTCGCATGGACGTTCGAATATCCTGAATATGGAATTGTCAGTGATGTGCTCTACCTTCCGGTGAACAAGCAGGTGTTATTGAAGATGGAATCGCCGGATGTGATCCACTCGTTCTGGGTTCCCGAATTCCGCGTCAAACAGGACATTGTGCCTGGTCGTGTGACCGAGTACCGCATCACCCCGTCACTGGAGGGGGAATACAAGGTGCGCTGTGCGGAATTGTGCGGGACATCCCATGCATTCATGGAAAATATGGTGATCGTCACTTCGCAGGTGAATTATGACGCCTGGGTGGCGGAGCAGAGTGAACTTGCGGCTCTGGCGGGTCAATCTCCCGAGGGGCAGGGGCAAATTCTGGCGGTACAGAATGGCTGTATAGGCTGCCACTCGATCGATGGTACGCCATTGACGGGTCCCACCTGGTTTGGTCTGTATGAAAGTCAGCGCCAGCTTGAGGATGGCGGCAGTGTGGCTGCGGATGATGCCTATATCACCGAATCGATTTTGGATCCGCTTGCTAAGATTGTGGCTGGTTATCCTCCTGTGATGTCGTCTTATGATCTCACCGATGAGCAGATTGCCAATCTGATCGCGTACATCAAGACGTTGAAGTAATTTGGCGGAGGATTTTTTCAAATGAAGCGTTTCTTTTCCAGCGCCCTGATGCGCGGATTGTTGTGGCAGTTGATCGGAACCCTGTTGGGCGCCGGTCTGGTCACAGGGATCCGTGCATTGATGGGCTTGAGCACGACCGATACTTTCTTCTTTACGGAGCCTGCCTGGGTGTTGGGCGGGTTCATTGGCGCGATCAGCTTTCTCTTCGGCTCCGGCGTCACCGACGACTGGTTCAAGTGGGCGCGCGGTATTGATACCCCCGAGCATCACGAAGAACATTTCAGCGGCTGGGAGAAATACACCAACGTCTCGCTCGACCACAAGGTGATCGGCATCCAGTACACGATTGTAGCGTTGCTGTTGATCGCCATCGGCGGCTTGTTCGCGCTGATCTTCCGCGCAGAACTTGCCGCGTCTGAATTGCAATTCCTCACGAGGGAATTGCAGTTATTCGGGCAGAGCGGACCTGATCTGTACAACACGCTCATGTCACTGCATGGCATGATCATGATTGTATCCATTTTGCTGGGCATCTCAGGCATGATCAACTATGCTGTGCCGCTGCTGCTCGGCGCGCAGGATATGGCGTTCCCGCGCCTCAACGCATTCTCATTCTGGATCGCTGTTCCTGCGGCGGTGCTCTTGTTGGCGAGCCTCTTCCTTGGCGGCTTCGACACCGGCTGGACGGGCTATCCGCCTCTCTCCGTCCGCGCCCCTGTCGGTATGCAAATGTTCTTCCTCGGTGTGTTTGTGGCGGGCTGGTCGTCCATTTTGGGCGCGCTCAACGTGATCGTCACTGTGCTGCGGATGCGCGCCAAAGGCATGACTGCCATGCGTATGCCGATCTTCGTCTGGGCGGCGATTGCCACTTCGATTATCGCGCTGACCGCCACCCAATTCATTGGTCTTTCCTTCCAGTTGGTCATGTTCCAACGCCTCTTCGACATGGGGTTTTTTGACCCAGCCAAAGGCGGCAACCCGATTCTCTTCCAGCACCTGTTCTGGTTCTATTCGCACCCCGCGGTATATGTGTTCATTCTGCCTGGTCTCGGCGTGATCTCGGAACTTTTGCCCGTCTTCGTCCGCAAACCGCTCTTCGGTTACCGCTGGATCGCCATGTCATCGCTGGGTATTGCGCTGGTCGGTTTCGTGGTGTGGGCGCATCATATGTTCACCTCCGGTATGAACGAATACCTGCGTGTGCCTTTTATGTACAGCACCCTGCTGGTGGCTGTGCCGACCGGTGTGAAGTTCTTCTCGTGGGTTGCTACGCTATGGAAGGGCAAGATCACGACGCCCACCCCGATGCTCTTCGTGCTTGGAGCAATCGTGGTCTTCCTGATGGGCGGTCTTTCCGGACCTCCGAATGCCACGGTCTCCACCGACCTTCACCTGCACGACACGTATTTCATCGTCGGTCACTTCCACGATACGATCTTCGGCGGGTTTGTCTTCCCGTTCTTTGCCGCCATCTATTACTGGTTCCCCAAAGCGACCGGACGCCGCATGAGCGAGACGCTCGGCAAATGGCATTTCTGGCTGATGACACCCTCCTTTTTTGTGCTGACGTTCCTGATGATGTATGTCGGTTTGATCGGGATGCGCCGCCGCATCGCAGATTATGATCCCGGGCTGGGCATTGACGTGTATCACCTCATTATGACCATCGCCGCCTTCCTGATCGCCCTTTCGGTGTTGATCTTCTTCTACAACTTCTTCAACAGCATCAAGAATGGCGAGAAGGCGGAAGGCAATGTCTGGAACTCCCGCTCGCCTGAGTGGCAGGTTCCCTCGCCGATGCCCATGCACAACTACGACCAGCCGTTCGAAGTAGTCGGCGAGCCATACGATTACGGTCTGGAAGGCTCGAAGTACGTCGAATTCTCCGCTCCTGCGAAGAGCGCGCATAAATAAAGGTGAACAGCAAAATGGCACATTCACAGGACAAATCCTCCGCTCTTGGTCAGGGCGTGGTGATCTTCATCTATCTGACTGTATTGACCATCATTGAATTTTTTGTTGCCGTGGCGTTCGACGCCGTCCCGCTTCTCATCGTGGTTGCCGTCATCAAAGCCGCGTTGGTCATGTACTATTACATGCACATCTACAAGTTGAACAACGATGACGGCACTGATGAACATTCCTATAAATTCAAGACCGGGACGAATCGCATCGGCTTGTGGCTGTTCCTGCTTTCGGACGGTTTCGTCTTCGCCGGTCTGCTTGTCGTGCGCGCCAACCTGCTTGGCTTGACCCGTCCCGAACAATTGGACCAGAACCTCGGTCTTGCTGTGACCGCCGTCCTCCTGATCTCGTCCTTCTTCATGAACCGCGGCGAGACCGCCATGTCCTATGGCGATGTCAAGACCTTCATGAATAACACGCTCATCACCTTTGTGCTGGGGCTTGCCTTTTTCCTTGGCGTGGTGTTTGTCGAATGGCGTCTGGCGGCTGAACATGGGTTGACAGCCAGTTTCGGCAACCCAGCCATAGGTCCGATGGGAGGCGTGTTCTACATGATGACGGGCATGCACGCGTTCCACGTCCTGACCGGCTTGATCTTCCTTGCCGTCGTCTGGAATAATGCGCGCAAGGGCTTGTATACGGCTGAAAAGCACTGGGGCGTGGAAGCTGCTGCGGTCTACTGGCACTTCGTGGATTTGGTGTGGATCTTCTTCTACCCCGCTTTATATCTGATCGGCAGGGCTGTATAACCAAGGAAACTCCGCCGCCGACGAGGCGGCGGAGTTTTTATTGCCGATTAATCAATCTTTGGTATAAAGGGGATATCACATTTGGGAGCATCCATGGATAAACGCATCTTTTATGCCGGGCTGGCGGTTTTCTTCGCAGTGACGCTTGGCATTTTTCTCACGGTCATCCTTTCGAGACCGGCAAATTTTCGCGGAACGATGTACGCCGAACCGTTCCCGCCCGCGCCGGATTTTGCATTGACCGATTCAACCGGCAACGTTCAACGCCTTGGAGATTATCGCGGCAGGATCGTCCTGCTCTTTTTCGGCTATATGTACTGCCCGGATATTTGTCCTGCAACGCTGGCGGAAATGAAACTGGCAGTGGATCAACTCAAAGGCGATGCAGACCAGGTGCAGGTGATCTTTATCTCGGTGGATCCACAACGGGATACGTCCGAAGCGGTGCAGGGATACGTCGAACGGTTCAATCCTTCCTTCCTTGGTTTGAGCGGCACACAGGATGAACTCGAGCCGATCTGGAACGGGTATGGCGTGTACAGGGAAGTGGTGGAAGGCACGTCGGAGACCAATTACATCATCAACCACACCGCCCGCGTCACCTTGATCGATCAGGATGGGAACATGCGCCTGACCTATGGTTTCCAGACGCCGCCCGAAGACATTGCCCATGATATTAGGATTCTTTTGAAATAGAAATCATGTCGAAAACCATTGTAAAACGCATCTTATTTTCCCTGCTGTTTGGTTTGCTGGTCGGTATTGCGCTCAGCGAGATCACCTTCGTCTTTTTGGGCAGAACAGCAAGGGAGCCGCAAACCATCACAGTGACCGTCCCGCAGGGCACGGCGGAACTTGTGGCGCGCGGAGAGCAGCCTCCCACGCTCCCGGAAGGCATGACCTTTGTGGTGGGGGATGTGCTCGTCATCAAGAACGAGGATGCTGTCGATCATCAACTGGGTCCGCTTTGGGTTCCAGCGGGCACATCCGGTCAACTGACGCTGGGCAAACCGGAAAGCCTCGCCTACGAATGTTCCTTCCAGGCGGATAACTACATCGGCTTGGATGTCTATGAACCGCTCACATGGGGAACGCGGGTGTATGGCATTCTGTTTGCAGGGATCCCAATGGGAATTTTGATCGCCCTATACGCCTCCATCCTGCCTGTAAAGAACGGCACAAAACATGCTCCTGCGAAAAATGTTCAGCCCTAAGTGGCTGTTGACAACCCTGCTCGTTTTCATCGGCACGGCGGTTTGCATCCGGCTTGGCATCTGGCAACTCGATCGGCTCGAAGGACGCCGCGCATTCAATGCGCAGGTCGAGTCCATGCGTGCCGCCGAACGGTTGGATTTGAACGTGAATACGCCCGCTGACATCGTCACGATGGAATGGCGCGCAGTGACGGTCAGCGGCGAATATGATTTCGAGAATCAGGTTGCACTGCGGAATCAATATTACGGGAATCAATACGGATACCATTTGATCACCCCGCTTCGTTACAACGGGACGGTTGTTCTTGTCAACCGCGGCTGGATCCCCGCTGATGCCGACTGGCGCGAGTTCGATGAGCCGGGGCTGGTCACAGTGACGGGGCAGGTCCGGCTTGGACAGGGCAAACCAGCTTTCGGCGGAGTTGCGGATGCGCTGCCTGCGGACGGCGGTCCGTTGAAAGTGTGGAATAATCTGGATGTGGAGATGATGTCCGCGCAGTTCCCGTATCCCATTCTTGAAGTGTTCGTTCAACCTGATGTGGATGAAGATGATGCCGTTCCGCCCATCCCATACCAGCCTGAAATTGAATTGACCGAAGGCTCGCATTTCGGGTATGCTTTGCAGTGGTTCACGTTTGCCACGATTCTGTTCGTTGGTTATCCCTTTTATTTGCGAAAGCAGGATTGATCCATGAAATATTCACTGCGCTCATCTTTTGCGCGTCTTGTGCTGGCGTTGTTTGCGTCGGTCTTTTTGTTGACGGTTGTCGGGCGTGTCGTGTCTGTGACGGGCGCGTGGGCGCATTGTGTGGGCTGGCCCCTGTGCATTCCGTCTGACCCGCTTGGTTATTGGAAACTTGCGCACCTTATGCTGGTGGGAGTTGCTTCAGTGTTCATGGTGCTGGTGTGGCGCAAAGCCTGGCGCGAACAGCGCGACCAGAAGTTGATCCTGCCGCTCGTCACTGTGACGGGCGTGTTGTTCGTTGGGCAGGCGCTTGTCGGCGCAATTGAAGTGACCCGCGCCTATCCCATGCATCTGGTGGTTCTGCACGGATTGACAGCGGTGGCTTTGTGGATATCACTCGGATTTCTTGTGTTCACTTCAGGCACGTTGGCGAAGGACAATCCCGAGGTCATCAAATTCGATTACCGCCAGCGCGCCAAGGATTTCTTTGTGCTTTCCAAGCCGTTGATCGTAGCTTTGCTTTTAGTGACTACGTATGGCGGTTTGGTGGCGGGGAGCAAGGCGTGGCCCTCCGCTTCGCTCACGTTCTGGACGTTGTTCGGCGGCGCGCTGGCGGCGGCGGGCTCGAGCGCGCTCAATCAATATATCGACCGCGAACTCGATAAGAAAATGCAGCGCACCGCCAAACGTCCGCTCGCGGATGGACGCCTGACTTCCGCCGAAGGATTGTCTTATGGGCTGGCGTTGTGCCTGCTCAGTTATTACGTCATGGCGGGGTTTGTCAACCTGCTGGCGGCGCTGCTTTCGCTGGCTGGAATTTTTTATTATGTCTTTTTCTACAGTGTCTGGCTGAAGAAAGCGACCGTGCAAAACATCGTCATCGGTGGCGGCGCGGGCGCAATTCCGCCCATGGTGGGTTGGGCGGCGGCAACGGGTGAACTCGGACTCGCTGCATGGATCCTGTTTGCCATTGTCTTCATGTGGACCCCGCCGCATTTTTGGGCGCTGGCGATTGTCCGTATGAAGGATTATGAGAAGGCGGGCGTGCCGATGCTGCCTGTGGTGGAGGGGGAGGAAAAGACCCGTAAACAGATTCTGATCTACACCATTGAACTGATCGCTGTTACGCTTCTCCTGCCGATCTTCAATCTGGCAGGCACCATTTATCTTTTCTCCGCGCTGATACTGGGCGGCTTCCTGCTCTATGCGGCGTGGCAAGTCTTTCGCATCGGCGGCAACAAGGTGGCATGGACAATGTACCGCTGGTCGAGCATGTATCTGGCATTCATTTTCCTGGCGTTGATGATCGATGCGGTGGTGTAGTTTTTTTACGGAATGCGCTGGTAAATGACAATCCAAGAATCGCTGTAGGATTTTATCCAACCTTGCGGAGGAAGTTTATCCAGCAGGGCGTGATGCGGTTCCAGGAAAATGAGATTGATCTGATAGGCTTCGAGTAATTCGAAGCCTTTTTCTGTACCGCGTGAGATCTCATTCCACTCGCTGATGATTTCGTTTCCGTACAAATCCGCGCGCCCATCGATGAAAACGGGATATTCGTGCAGTTCCCACGTCAAGTAGCCGCCCCAGTTATAGGAATTGAAGATCGGTCCGCGCGGCTGGTTTTCCTTGATCCACGCCACTGCTTGTGCAGGGACTTTGCTGTCAATTTCTGAAGGCAGGGAAACGACGTAAGCGCGGGCGAGAAACATCCCTGCCAGCAGGCTGACAATGGTGAAATTGATGATGCGGGAAACCCGAGTAGGCGGCTGGGTTTTGTTGACGGTTTGAGAGAAGATATTCTTAATTTTTTGAATTATTGTCGCAGACGAAAGATTTTCCAGAGCTGGAGATAGATATTTTGCGACAATAGGCGTGATGATGATGCAGTACGGTCCCATATTGCGCTGGGCAACGAAGAAAAGATAGGCGAAGCCGAGTCCCTTGAATAGGTCGGTGAAGGAGATGCGTCTGCCCGAGAATCCCAGCCCGAAGATCAAAAGAAATAACAACCACAGGGTTGGGTGGGCATAAAACTGATGAAAATTTGGCGGGAGCCATTCCTGAATGGCAAGGGAGACATCCACCTGCTGGAACGGAAGTTTCCACAATTGGATACCGTTCGGGTTGATCAGGACTGCCAGCGCCGCGCCTGCACTCCATAGACCGAGCCTGCCGATCTCGCTCCAATTTAATTTTGGCTGGTTCCCAAAAAACTGGTTGAGCATCTCCCCGGCGATGGTTGCGATCAACAACAGAATTCCCCAGATGAATCCGCCGTGCAGGTTCCCCCACAGTGCAAAAATGGGAACCAGAATCCAAAGGTTTTTTGTCCTGCCGTGCAAAACGTGTCGGGTTAGATAATAATCCAGAACGGCAAGCAGGACAAAGGAAAGAAGCTGCGGGCGCGCCGTCCAATTTGCTGAAGCGCCGATCATGGCAAGAAGGACCAATAGTCCGCGCAGGTACATATTTCCTTCCATTTGCGAATGGACGATCCACATTGCGCCGACCGCGATCAGAGAAACGGCGAGCGTGACGGCAAAAAAGCCGCCGAGTTTCCATGCGCCGTACAAACCCAGGTCCGAAAGCCAGAAGGCGTTGACCCAAGGCTCGCCTGCACGTGTGAAAGAGAATTCATCTGTGAGGAGGATCCTGCCCTGGTTCCACATCTCGCCGCCTGCGCGGAGATGCCACCACATGTCATTGTCAACGGGTGTGCTGGTGGTGATGGTGAACACCAACAGCAGGACGATGATTAAGAACAAGTTCTCCGTATTTTTATGCGGCATGACTTAATTGTAGCAGACGCGGCTGGGGAAATTTTATCGTGTGACGGATCGGATTTTTTTCGGAAAGAGCAGAAAGTACCCCATTGTAAGCATGGTGATGTGAACTAAAATATATTTCCATGTTCCTGCGCCAATGAAGCCGATCATCAGGAACAATGAAACAGCTAGTGGGAGCATGGCAAGCATTTTTCTGGGAACCAGTTCTTTTTCTGCAAAGATGCGAATGAGACAAAACAAGGGGATGAGGAGCAGGGTCAACTCATGGTAATGGGCGTATGGGACGAAGATCAGCCCTGCCAGCACCAACAAACCGATATGCCTTTCCTGAATAACGGATATTTTGCGCGATAAAATACTCAGCCCGCCCATTCCTACAAAATAGACGCTCCAAACTGTCATACGGAACGTGTTTTGTTCGACTCCGGTGAAGAATTGCCTGATAACGCCTGAAATCGTGGGCATATCCTTGGAGTGGGGAAGACGCCACATCCCGCTTTCGACTACACCGAGTACATGGATGTATCTGGTCAAGCCGTCCATGCCGATCAAACCTAGGCTGAGTGTCGCCAGAATTGACCCGGTAATTGCTGCGCCGACCAGAACTTTTTGATGCCTGAACAAGAATGGGATGGAAAGCATGAGCGCCATTTGCGGGCGTATCGCGGCAAGTCCCAGCCAAAGCCCTGCGCGGAATTGGTTGCCCGCCAGCAGGTGAAGCATCCATAGAGACGCACCGAGGAGCAACACAAGAACATCCTGTCCGTTCATGATGCCCGAAAATGTGGGCAGGAATAGGAATGTGCCTGCCGCAAGGATCCACTTTTCTCCTTTGGAAAAATCGAGAGTCGAGACCGTTTTCATCAGAATGAAAACCGCCAATCCGTTTAAGAGGAGCAGGATGAGAGTCCAGCGTATAAGGGAGTGCGTATAGTTCTGGTCTGTAATGAGGCGCACCAGTAAAGTGATGAAGGGCGGATGGGTAAAGTAACTGGTCTGATCTTCCGGAAATTGAAAACCGACCACCCGGCTTTGAACCGATATTTGTTTTTCGACATCATAGATAAAGGGAAATCCGCTTTCCTGTGCGATCCGTGCCCCGGAATACAGACCCATGAAATCCGACCCGTCCCGCTCGCTTTTTGTGGCGGTCATCCGTGCCCACAGCAAGGAATAAAGCAAGCCCAGCGAAAGAATGCCTGCCATGGTAAGAACGAAATACTGGTTAAAGCCTTTTCTCATAACTCGCATTTCTCCGGATTTTACAATGCCGTACATTGATACCATTAAAAATAAAATCCATCCCTTGCAAAAGGGATGGATTTTGTCAGTGGCTATTTTACTCGCCGAGATAATCCCGCAATTTCCTGCGGATGGACGGGTGGCGCAGGCGGCTCAGCGCCTGTGCTTCGATCTGGCGCACGCGCTCGCGGGTGACGCCCATCTTGCGTCCCACTTCCTCGAGCGTGTATGCCTGACCATCCAGCAGACCGTAGCGCAGTTGCAAAATACGGACCTCGCGCGGCGGCAAGCCGTTTAACACCTCGCCGAGGTGTTCGCGCAACAGGTTGTAGGTGGCGGTATCGTCGGGCGGGGGAGCCTCGTCATCTTCGATGAAATCACCCAGCACCGAGTCTTCCTCGTCGTCCGTCGGGGTCTCCAACGAAAGCGGACGGCGCGCCACCTGGATCATATTCTCGACCTTTTTCGGCGGGACATCCAACGCTTCAGCAAGTTCCTCCACGCTGGGTTCACGTCCAAGCCTTTGTGTGAGCTGATGCTGAATTCGCAGAAGCTTGTTGATCTGATCGCCCATGTGGACCGGTACGCGGATGGTGCGTCCCTGATCGGCGATGGCGCGCGTGACCGCCTGGCGGATCCACCAGGTGGCGTACGTGGAGAATTTATGTCCGCGGCGGTAATCGAATTTCTTGGTCGCACGGATCAGACCGATATTGCCTTCCTGGATCAGGTCAAGGAAGGGCACACCGCGTCCCATATACTTTTTGGCGACGGAAATGACAAGGCGGGAGTTTGCCGTGATCAAGTGCTCGCGCGCCGCCCAGCCGTCTTCGATGAAACGGCGGAGTTCGAGCCGCCGCTTGGGAGAGACACTCCCATGCGCCAGTTCCTCGCGGGCAGTGCGTCCGCGCTCGATGCGCTGGGCAAGTTGGACTTCTTCTGTGGCGGTCAGCAGCGGAACACGGCTGACTTCCTTCAGGTACAGACCGATCGTATCGTCGGTATCGATATTTGCCAGATAATCATCCAGCGAGAGGTCGGGTTCCGGCTCCGATTCGCCGCTTTCCTCCACCGCCGCCAGTTCATCCTCGGTCGGTTCGGGCATGACAGCATCCTCAACGAATGGGATGCCCGCGCTTAATAAAGCAGAGAATGCCTCCTCCAATTGCTCGACATCCTGCTCGGCTTCGGGGAAGAAGTGCAGGATGTCGTCCAACGTTACATACGATTTTTGCCGCCCCAGTTCGATCAGTCTTGCAATTGCGGGAAACTCTTCTTCGTCGTCGACCATCAATATTTTCTCTACATCCATTCAAATATCCAACTTTCGGTAAAAATTTTCCTTCAAACTAGAATACACTTTTTTAAGGTGAAAAGCAATACCTGCCCATCCTTACAGATGCTTTGCAACGCATTTGTATTACGCTGGAACAGGCTTTAAGGAGTGGGAGTTGCTTCCAGTGTGGGTGCAGCCTCGGTGGGCGGAACAGGCGTCTCGGTCGGTGGAGGCGGAGTGGGCGTGGGGGTGTTCAGGTAGGGCGGGAAGTTTGCAAGATTGGTCAGCGAGTCGATCCCGCTCAAGGTCAGGATCACAACCCGGCTCCCGTCCACGCGCACGTAATATCCGCTGCTGCTGGGGGTGGCATCGCCGACCTCCAGAGTGCTGGTGCTTCCGTCCGCAAATTGGACGGTGATGATATACGCAGGCTCGTCCAAGCCAAAGATGCTCGCATCAGATGCGTTTTCGATTTCATCCACGATGCTGAGCGATGTGAGTTGGGACGCTGCCGCCTCAGCCAAGCCGGGGTCTGCTTCTATTTCGAAGGGCAGGGTCAACACCCAGGCATTGTCCCCGTCCCGCTCCACGCGTACGGTTTCGCCCTCGGCAGGCTGGACCTCGATGATGTTCGCAACACGGTCATCGGCAAAGAGAAACTCGGATTCTTCGATGGTGAACATCTCCGGTGTTACAGTTTCTTCTGTGCCTTCATCCCCCTGCTGGTTCAGGTAATACGCGGCGCCGATCATCAGCGCGAGCACAAACAGGGTAACCCATGTCCCTGCGCGGAACATGGGTTTTCTTTGCTTTGGGGCAACGGTTTCCTTTGGTTTTTGCGAACGGGTGGTTCGCGTTGATTTCGTTGCGGTTTTTGTCGTTTTGCGGGGAGCCATTCACTAGCCTCTCTTGCGGCGTGCGATCCACGCGGAAATGCCCGAGACGATCACCATGCCCGGCAGGACGATGACGGATACAAGCACAAGGATGATGAAGCCGATCTGTGACGGCGGCGTAAAGGTCCGTTGGGTGGCGGGTCGGGTGGTGAGGGTGAGCTGGTCTTCCTGCTCTGCCGCCCAGTCCACTGAGTTGATGAACATGTTGCCGTTGCCGTATACGTCAAAATTGCCGTCAATGACGAAGAGGGAGTTCCCGAAGACGACCACTCTTCCAGAAGTGACGGTGTTTTCACCGACCGCCGCCAGATACAGCGGACCGAGATTATCCACACCTTCGTCGTATTGATATTGCTCGGCGGTATCGTCGTAGCTGGTTTCACCCCAGGAGTTATCGGAGGTGAACATGAGCGGCGTGACCACGATCTCCATCGATTCGGATGGTGCCACGCTGATGCTGCGCGCCTGCGGCATGATGACAGCGTAGTTGATGCTCAGGTTCTGGGTGATGGGGTGGGGGGTGATGCCGGCGGAAATGGCATTGAGCGGCTGCTGGCTGGCAAAGTCGAAGATGAAATCATCGTTCAACGTGATGCCCCAATCACTCTCGAGATAATTGGCGAGCGGGTCGGCGGCATTGCCAAACTCGGTGAAGGGAATCGGATCCTGCATCACGATCAGGGAGCCGCCTGCCGCGACGAAATCCTTAAGCAGATTGACTTCCTGTGCTGTGAGCGGTTTCTGCGGTCCGGCAACAACGATCACATCCGCATCTTCCGGGATGCTGCTTTGTGAGAGCAGGTTGAGCGTGTCCACGACGTAATTTTTCGATTCGAGCGTGCTTTTTGCGATGGCGAAACTGCGCTCGCTGCCCGCGCTGAGGTCGGCTTCGCCGTGCCCCTGCAGGAAGTAAACTGTGCGCGATTCCGGGCTGATAAGGCGGATCATGGTGCGCGCCAGTTCAGTTTCGGATGCGAAAGATGCGATCTCTTTTGCCTCGCCCATCTGCAGCAGGATCTTGCCGTCACCTGTGATGCCGGCTTCACGCGCGGCGATCGGGTCAAGGTCTGGGTTGACGAATTGATAGTCGAAGTTGCCGCTGCTGTTCGTCTTGAACTTGATCAACAGATCTTCGGCAGTGGAACGGTCCAGGCTGCTGGAATAAAATGCGGTGGCGGTCACTTTTTCCGGCAGTTTGGCGAGGATATCCATAGTTTCCGGCGCCAATGTGTTGGACTGGTCCTCTGTCAGATCCCGTGATTTTGGATTGTTGAAGACAATGTAGTTCGCCACGAAGATTACACCGATGAATGCCAGGGTGAGGATCAGTGAATTGGAGCCATAGCGAGCCTGACGTCCGGTGAGGAAGCGGCGCACAGTATCCGGGCTCATCATGGCGTATGCCGCCAGCCCGATCACCAGCAAGCCGATGCTGATCTGCAAGACGAGCGTGAGCGTGTCGCGCTGTTCGGGGGACAGGTTGAACATGCCGACCGCCAGCAGGGCATTGGCAGAGACGAGCAAGCCCGAAACGACACAGGCGACCAGCGCAAGGATCAGACCGATAAAGGCATATTTTGCGTAGGGATTTTTCTTTTTTCCAGCCATTAGCGCCATCTCCGAATCTCGATTGCGGTGGTGCCGATGAACAAGCCCAGCGCAGTGAGACTTAAGTTAAGGGTCAGAGCCCCAAGTGTGACCGTGCCCCGGTTCAGGCTCTGTGAAAAGTGCGAGTTGAGGCTCAAATAGTTGAGCAGTTCACTGGCTTGCGGCAGAAGCCCCGCGGGTAAACCGATCAGGAACCACATAAAGAAGAACAGCCCAAGCGTGACGAAGAACGCCGCGAACTGGTTGGTAAAGATCGCGGAGATGCCCACACCCAATGCCAGGAAGGTGGCGCAGACAAGGATCAAGCCAATGTAGGAGGAGAGCACCAGCATCCAGTCGATGCCGGGGGTGACGAAATTGTTCAATACGATGGGGAAGACCAATGTCAGCAGGATGATGGAGAGAATAAAGAGCATCGCGCCAAGCCATTTTCCAGCGACCAGCTCAAAGTCACGCACGGGGGCGGTGAGCATCAACTCCAGCGTGCCCATGCGGGCTTCATCCGAAAGCAAGCGCATGGTCAGCGCCGGGCTGAGGAAGATCATCAAAAAGATGAACAAGCCGTTGATGAGCGTGGTATCGGGAGCCATACCGCCTCCCATAAAGGCTTGTTCGGCGCTGAACCACAGGATCAGCGCAAAGTAAATGCCGAGCGGCAGAAGGATGGCGAACGCCACCACATATGCCAGCGGACTGTTGAAGTAATTGTCGTATTCGCGTTTTGCAATGGTCCAAATATTTCTCATGGGATGCCTCTCTACTTCTTTTTGGCGTCATTGCCGGTGAGTTCGAGGAATATCTCTTCCAGGCTCAAGCCGAGCGGACGGAGTTCAAGCAGGTCGTAGCCGTCCTTGATGATCTGCTTGGCGACCTCGGGACGCAAGTCCTTGCCGGAGGCGAATTCGAATTCCACTGCGCCATCATCGTGGGTTTCGACCTTTCGCACACCCTTCACGCTTTTGATCGTGTCGGCAAGTTCGTCCGTTTCGCCGCGTACGCGTACGATGACGCGTTCCGCGCCGAGCAGGCGGGCTTGCAGGTTCTCGGTGGTGTCTTCCGCGGCGATCTTCCCTTTATTGATGATGAGCACGCGGTCACACAGGTTTTGCGCTTCATATAGGAGGTGGGTGGAGAGCAGGACGGTGCGTTCACGCCCGATCTCGCGGATCA
>CAYPHR010000027.1:15587-18872 GCA_964410375.1 uncultured Anaerolinea sp.
CCATGTCGGTGTACAGCGGGACGGTCTCCGGCAGGTAGCCGACACGCTTGCGGACTTCCAGCGACTCTTCGACCACGTCATATCCCGCCACAATGGCTTCGCCGTCCGTGGGCGGCATGTACCCGGTCAGGATGCGCATGGTGGTGGTTTTTCCCGCTCCGTTGGGTCCAAGGAACCCAACGATCTCGCCCTGCTGTGCGTCGAAGCTCAAGTTATGGATGGCTCGGCGCGCGCCGTAGTCCTTAGTAAGACCACTAACTTTGATCATTGCCTCTCCTTGCAATTCGGTTGATAAATAAATGGGACTATCGCAAAGAAAAGACACAGCCCGTGGGCGGTGCCTTTTCTGCCGTTGATTACTATACAATAATCCGAGATGCAAAGTCAAGCGGTGAATCAACCTCTAATCGAACGCTAATCTTGAACGCGCTCGGCTATAATGGATGAATGACCGAACTCCTCTATCAAACCGATGCCTATCTCAAGCAGTTTTCTGCTGTCGTCCTCTCGTCGGATATGGAAACCCGCACTGTTGTGCTGGATCGCTCCGCGTTTTACCCCGGCGGGGGAGGACAGCCTTGTGATGTTGGAACGCTTGAATCCGGCGGCGTGACCTACACTGTGGAAAAGGTAAAGAAACAGGGCGACGACGTCCTGCATTTTCTCGGCGGGACTGAGCCTTTGCCTGCTTCCGGTTCCGCCTCTTTCGGGACCCTGGACTGGGAGCGGCGTTTCAAGCTGATGCGCACCCACACGGCGTTGCACATCCTGTGCGGCGTGGTCTGGCGTGATTACGGCGCGAAGGTCACTGGCGGGGATATGGAGCCGCTCAAGGGGCGCATGGACTTTGAATTCGAGACCATGCGCGGGGAGTTGGTGCGCGAGATCGAAGCGGCAGTCAACCTCGAGGTCCGGCAGGGACGCGGGATTCAGGTCAAAATTCTCCCGCGCGAGGAGGCGTTCCGGATTCCCGACTTGATCCGCACCAAGATCAACCTTCTGCCTGAGGGAATTTTGCAAGTCCGCACGGTGGAGATCGTCGGGTTGGATCTGCAAGCGGATGGCGGGACGCATGTTGCAAATACGTCCGAGGTAGGCGCGATCAGGGTGACGGATTACAAGAGCAAAGGCGCCATAAACAAGCGTATTTACATCGAAGTGGAGTAGCCCAAATAGGGGAGACGGGTTTTCCGAGCCGTGTTTTATAATTCTTTCGTATAACAACTTTTGATGCAAAAAACAAAGGAGAGTGTAAAAATGAAATCCAAGAAGTTTTCGATCCTGCTGGCGCTGGCGGCGTTGATCATTTCCACGCTGGCATGTGCGATGGGTGAACCGACTTTGAGCAATGTCCGCGCGGCGAAGGATCAGGATGGCAATCAGGTCACTTCTGTGTTCGGCACGTTCGATACGGTGTATGTTGTCAGTGATCTGAGCAACGGCGTGCTGGGGAATGTGGTTACATCCAATTGGTACGCGGTGGATGTGGCGGATACGGAACCGAACTTCCTGATCGATTCCGCGGATATCGTGGTTGAAGAAGATTCGTTCAGCGGCACCATTTACTTCTTCTTCCCGCCGCCGGTCAATGGACAGTGGCCCGTTGGAACCTATAAGGTGGAAGTCCTTTTCAATGGTGTGCTGGTCAATACGGTCAATTTCTCGGTGCAGTAAGACATCTCCAAGAATGAATTCGAGGCGGTGCTCATCTATAAAGATGAGCATCGCCTTTTATATAGGCAAGTAGTGATTTGGTATCCATGGTGTTGCACTCATGAGAATTTCGCCCTCCGAGTTCCCCAAGAACTCGGAGGGCTGTTCTTAAAAGACGGTAAAATATCTCCCAACCAAGGAGAGAGAATGTCAGGATTACCCGAATCAAAAGAGAGAAGAGTCTTCAATAACGTCATCGGCGCGATGGGGAATACGCCGCTCGTCAAACTGGAGCGCATCGGACGCGACCTGCCCGTTCCGCTATATGCCAAACTGGAATTCATGAATCCCGGCGGGTCGGTCAAGGACCGGGTCGGAGCGAACATCATCGAGCAGGCGGAGAAGCGCGGCGAGATAAAACCCGGCGGGACGATCGTCGAAGCCACATCCGGCAACACGGGTGTCGGTCTCGCCATCGCGGCGGCATTGAAGGGGTACAAGACCATCTTCGTCATGCCGGACAAAATGAGCAATGAAAAGATCCTTTTGTTGCGGGCGTATGGGGCGAAGGTGGTGATCACACCCACGGCGGTCGGGCCTGATGATCCGCGTTCTTATTATGAGGTGGCAAAGCGTTTTGCGCGTGAAACTCCCAATGCAATTTTGGCAAATCAATATCACAACCCCGATAACCCGAAAACACATGAGTTGAGCACCGGTCCCGAATTGTGGGAGCAGACCGAAGGGAAACTGACCGATGTCATCATTGGCATTGGTACGGGCGGAACGATCACCGGTGTGGGGCGCTATCTTAAATCCAAGAATCCGAATATTACCATCGTCGGTGTGGACATCGAAGGTTCGATCCTGACCGAAATCTGGCAGAACAAGGGTATCATCCCGCCCGGCGCGTATCCCAAGACCTACAAGGTGGAGGGCATCGGCGAGGACTTTCTCCCGTCTACAATGGATATCAATTATGTAGATGCCATCGAGCGCGCGGGTGATAAAGAATCGTTCCTGTGGGCGCGTCAACTCGTGCGGCAGGAAGGCATCTTCGCGGGCGGTTCCTCCGGTTCCGCGATCGCAGGCGCGATCAAATATTGCCGCAAACTTCAGCCGGGTCGCCTGCCTGTGGTCATTCTCCCTGACTCCGGCTCGCGCTATCTCTCCAAATTCTACGATGATAAGTGGATGCGCGAGTTCGGCTTCCTTTCGATGGAATTCGGCGAAACGGCTCTGGGTGACCTGTTGATTGCCAAGCCGAACAAAGCCTTGATCACCGCGACGATCGGCGACTCGATCCGCAAGGTGGTTTCGGTGATGCACCAGCATGCTGTCTCGCAGATGCCCGTCGTCGGCGATGATGGAACGCTTGTTGGTCTCATCGAAGAAGTTGACTTGCTCAATCACATGCTCGAGGAACACAATCACAGCCATGACGAGAAAATCGACTCGCTTGTGCAGAACGCGAACGCGGTCTTTCCACCCGAAACCTCGCTGGACGAAGCCATGCCATCTCTCACGGCGGGACTTGCCCTGATCGTGATCGAACAGAGCAAACCCATCGGCATCCTGACCAAGATCGATGTCCTGGATTATCTGGCAGGGAAGATATAGGGAGCATGGCGC
>CAYPHR010000028.1:0-18864 GCA_964410375.1 uncultured Anaerolinea sp.
TCGTGAAATCTCTTTGCGAAAAACGGTCTCAAAAAATTAAATTGATAATATAATCCCGGTCATGAGCCTTGTAAAAGCAGTGGAAGCCATCATCAAGGAAGCGATGGAGCGCGGCGAGTTCGACAACCTTCAGAATAAGGGAAAACCGCTTGACCTGACCGCATACTTCGAAACGCCGGAAGACCTGCGCATGGCGTATTCCGTTCTGAAAAATGCCGGGATGGTCTCAGCAGAAGTGGAATTATTGCAGGAGATCGCGGCGTTGAAGGAACGTCTCGCCTCCACGTATGAGGAGAGTCAGCGCATCCGGATCAAGAAGATCATCTCCGAGAAACAGTTGCAGTTCAATGTGATGATGGAACGGCAAAAACGCCAGAAAAGCTGACCGATGACCGCGGACGGTAGACCGTGACTTGCAAAATGCAGGCTGACGGTCTGCGGTCTGCTGTCCATCGTCCGATTTGTCCAAATCCGCTTTGACGGATTTCTCCCATCCTGCTATAATCATTCCAGTTTGAAGTTGACTTTACCTGCCCTTGGGCAGTTTTGTTTGGCAAGGCGTTTTGTGTTCGAAATTCACACAGGGACCTCTCGCGGGCAAGTCAGCGGAGGTCTTTTTCTTTTGACCTTATCCGCCACAGGCGGTTTTGAAATCTTTTAACCTAAAGAGGTATATAAACAATATGAGTAAGAAAAACAAATTAAGAATTATCCCGCTCGGGGGGCTGGGCGAAGTGGGAAAGAACATGATGGCGTACGAATTCGGCGGCGACATCATCGTAGTCGATGCCGGCATCATGTTCCCCAACAACGACATGCTCGGTGTGGACTACATCATCCCGGACTATGAGTATTTAAAAAAGCGGGCAGACCGCGTGCTGGGCATCTTCATCACCCACGGACATGAAGACCACATCGGCGCGATCCAGCACATCATCGCGGACATCCCTGCTCCCATCTACGCCACTCCCCTCACCCGCGGTCTGATCGAAGGCAAATTGCTGCGCAACAACTCCCAGCATAAGGCGCAGATCAAGACCATTCAGGCGGGCGGAATGACCAAAGCCGGTCCGTTCAGCATCGAATATTTTCACGTCAGCCACTCCATTCCCGATGCAGTGGGGCTTGCGATCACAACGAATGCGGGGCTGGTCATCCACATGAGCGACTTCAAGTTCGATCATACCCCCGTCGACGGCTGGCCCACTGACTTCGCCAAACTCGCCGAATTCTCCACCCGCGGCGTGGACTTACTGCTCTCCGACTCAACCAACGCCGAACGCCCGGGCTGGACACCCTCCGAAGCGGTCATCGGTCCCGCGTTCGATAAAGTCTTCAGTGCAGCGAAAGGACGCGTGATTGTTGCTACATTTGCATCGTTGATTTCCCGCGTGCAACAAGTGGCAGATGCTGCGGCAAAGAATAAGCGCAAAATGGCAATCGCCGGTCCGAGCATGGTGGATAACGTAAAGATTGCGCGCAAAATGGGCTATCTCGATATTCCCGATGAAATGATTGTCCCCATCGACCAAGCCTTGCAAATGCAGGATCACAAAGTCGTCATCATGTGTACAGGTTCGCAAGGTGAACCGTCTTCCATCGTCGGTCGCTTGTCCGCGGGTACGAACCGCCAGTTCGACCTAAAACCGAATGACACCATCGTATTATCCTCGCATCCCATCCCCGGCAACGAAGAGACCATCAGCAAGACCATCAACCGCTTGTTACGCCGTGGCGTTAAAGTAGTAGACGACAGCGTCGCGCCCATCCATGTATCGGGTCATGCCGCGCAGGAAGAGCAAAAACTGCTCATCAACCTTGTCAAACCCAAGCACTTCATGCCCATTCACGGCGAACTGCGCATGTTAAAACGCCACGCCGAACTCGCCATGCAGTTGGGCATTCCCGAAGAAAATACAGTCGTTGTGGAAAATGGTCAGGTGGTGGAACTTGCTGGTGGAAAGATTCAATTGGGTGAGCGCATCCCCGGCGATTATGTCTTCGTTACAGGCGAATCCATCGGCGACATCGATCACGATGTCATGCGCGAACGCACCCAACTGGCGCGCAACGGCATCCTGTTAATCGACATTAGCCTCGACAAACTCACAGGTCGCCTGCTCCACGAACCCGAGATCATCACCCGCGGCTTCATCTCCCCCGAAGACGCCGAAGCGCTTATCCCCGAAGTGCGCGCACGCGTCATGGATGTCGTCCACGGCAGCGGCATCGACAACGAAAAAGACATCGTAAGTGCGGTCAAGAGCTATCTGCACCAGCAAACCAAACGACGCCCGATGGTGTTCGTAACATTGAGCAAATCATAAACTTGTAGTAACCAAGTGACAGTCACCTTGAAGGTGACTGTCACTGTTTTATCCGTTGCGCGATCTGCCGATCCACCTTCCCCATCGGGAAATTCTCCAACTCGCCCAGTTTCACCCACTTCAAATTTTTCTTTTTAGGGATATCAACCGCCCTACATCGAAACGCATGTACCCTCACCTTAAAGTGACTATACGCATGATTGACAATGATAAGCTCCGCCTCTATCTTGACACGGATCTTGGTCGCTGACCATAAGGTTTTTTCCAACTCCCCGGCGGGATTCTCCCCTACCCGCGCATTTGGAAACTCCCACATTCCCCCTAACAGTCCATCTACTGGACGCTGACTCAACAGCACACGTCCACGCTGCGCAATCACCGCCGCCGCATGGATGTATTGCGGAACCTGCTTCTTCGGCTTCATCACCGGGCGCAATTCCTGCGTGCCGTTCTCCCGTGCCTTGCATAATGTCATCAATGGACAGAGCAAACAGCGCGGATTTTTCGGCAGGCATACTGTCGCCCCCAGATCCATGAGTGCCTGGTTGTAATCACCCGCCTTACCTTTGGGTAAATTCCGGGCAGCGTATCCCCATAATATCGTTTCGCCCGTTGGCGAGTCTGCATATTCTTTCACATCGTAGAGACGCGCAAACACGCGGCGCAGATTACCGTCAAGGGTCGGCTCATCCATTTTGAAGGCGATGGAAGCGATCATCCCCACGGTGTAGCGACCAATGCCGGGGAGTTGGCGCAAGGCTTGAAGGTCACGAGGCAACTCGCCGTTAAAGTCCGAGGCGATGATCTTCGCGGCTTTGTGCAAATTCCGCGCGCGGGTGTAGTAGCCAAGCCCTTCCCACGCATTCAAGACATCCTGTTCTTTGGCTTTCGCCAGCGAGATTACATCGGGGAACAACTTCATCCATTTTTCGAAATATGGAATGACCGTTTCCACCCGCGTTTGTTGAAGCATGACCTCGGAGACCCATACTGCATACGGGTCGGGGTGGTCACGCCACGGCATGACGCGGCGGTGTCTGGCATACCATTTTAGCAGCAGGGATGAAAGTTGAGGCATGGTTCAATATTCGACAGTTCGGGAAAAATCAAAAGCCGCGGAAAACCACGGCTTGAGTATTGTAAAAAGATCTCGCATATTCTTGATCAGCACAAACGAACCCGAAACTCCATCCGGGACTAGAATTGAAAGCCTTTCCGGTCGGGTACGATCTTGTGAGAGTAATTTTTCACATACCCGAACAGACGGTCCTGCAAAATCGTCCAATCGGGCGAAGTGAGAATGCGGCGCGCTTGTGCCACATCGGCGGCGAGCAGCCCCACCTGGATCTGCGGATACGAGCCATACAAGGTCGCCCATGCCTCGGCGGGCTGTAAACCAAGCCGCTGCACACCAGGCACGAACTCACCGATGATGAACTCAAAATATTCCTGATCGCGTTCCGCCGCGATATCCCAGGTCATGATCACTTTTACAGACATGGCAACTTCAAGCTATCCTTTTTGATAATCGAGCACAACAACTTTTGTCTCGTCAGGCAGCCCCGAACGAGTGACCTTTAAGGACGGCTGCGCATCGAGTTTGCCCAATCCCATTTCCTTGAGAAACTTGCCAAGCGAATCGAGCTTCAGTTTGGTGTCTGCGGTGGAATAATGCATCGGGATAACCAGGTTGGGTTCGATCAGGCTGACAACTTCCGCGGCTTTCGCGGCGTTCAAACCGCTCCCGCCTCCCACCGGAACAAGAAGCACGTTGACCGTTCCCAGAGCTTCCACTTCGCTTTGCGTGGGAACATCCTGCAAATCACCAAGATGGGCAACGGTGATACCGTCATAATCAAAAACATACAATGTGTTGCGGACCTTGTCCTTGCTTTTCTTGCCGCCTGTTCCGTCCGTCTGGACAGCAGTGATGAACACATCGCCGACCTCGAACTCGCCCGCACCCATCAGGACGTGGGTTGCGCCTTTTACCGCATCCCGATTGCTGTGACCGGGCGCATCATGGCTGATGGTGACAATTTCCGCTTTTAGTTTCAGCGGGTCATAGCCGACAACCTTGTGGTCGAACGGGTCGGTGACGACGGTTGCATAGTTGCGTTCGGTCAGGCGAAAACAGGAATGTCCGTACCATGTAATTTCCATATAAAGTAAGCCTCCAAAGGAGATATTATACCCGATGGATATCACATGCCAATAATCAGTATTATGCCAGCGGCGTTGTCTCCTGTGGAAATTTCTCAGAACCGATGATCTGCGAGAAGCTTCCCTTTTTTACAAACTTTGTGTCAAAGAAAAACTCCAAAATTTCCGCCAACACAACCCTGATCCCTGTTGCGATCGAATCACGCATAATCTGGATGTACCGTCCATCTTTATGAAATAAATAGCGCCGTAATGCCTTCGGACGCAGGTGAAAGAGGGCTTCGGTCAATTTGATGCCGGCAAATAATTCGAACGGCTTTAGGAACGGTGTGGCAAGCACTTGATTCCGATATGACCAACGTGCAAGGTCAGGCTGGATGATCTTCTCAGGATCGGTGGATTTTCCATCCGATGTCCAGAAATGCGGCGTGAGATACATGGCGTTCAGGATATCCGAATCCAATTCCAACATCCCCTTGAACTTCTCATGCAGGGTCTTCCAGGATTCGTCTTCAAGTCCATAGATCAGATTGGTCAGGCTGATGATGTTATTCTCCCGAAGCAGTCGGACAGCTTCTTTGGAAACCGCAAACGGGTTGTTCTTTCGAATATCAGTGATTACGTCATCCTTAACCGATTCAATACCCATGACAATATAATCCACCCCTGCTTTCTTATACAGAGGAAGCAATTCCGCATCGCGGACAACATCAGCGGCGGTCATATTCAAGTTGAGAGACAGATCCAGGTCGGATTCAATGATGCGCTCCAGAAGTTCCTTCGCCAGATCACGGTCTGCTGCGAAATTCTCATCTGCAAACCAGATGATTTTCACCCCATATACATCCTTGAGCAGCCTCATATTTTCGACGATGTTATCCACACTACGATGCCGCCACTTCTTCCAAAACATCCATTGACCACAGTAGGTGCAGGTCAGAGTACATCCGCGGCTGAATTGTAAACCGGCGGCACGGTCAAAACCAAACATCTGATAATTTTCCCAATCCAACAATTCCCAGCCGGGGCGATATAAATCCAAGTGTTGGATGGCTGACCGCGGGCGGTTGACAACAATCTCCGCGCCTCTTCGCCAAACGACGCCTGCAACTGTTCCAAGAGACGCATCCTTCTCCCAAGCCGAAAGCAAATCGACAATCGTTTTCTCACCTTCTCCGCGGACGATCGCATCAATCTCTGGAACATGTTGGAGTATGCTTTGATATGCGTAGGAAGGATACACACCCCCGTAAATTATTCGCACGTCCGGAAAGGAACCCCGGATTTCCCTGACCGTTCTCACAACCACATTGTGCGAGGCGGTTGATCCCGAATGCCCAAGTAGAATATATTTCGGTTGGAACTTCCGAACTTCTTGCAGCAATCGCTTCATTGTCCAGCCGTTCATATCGTGATCCACAAGTTTCACTTCGAAACCGGCATCAATCAAAGGACCTCCGATCAGTACCAAACCCAGTGGTGTAAGGTATCCAAGCCCTGCCCGGTTGGCAATAAAACGGCGGGCAGGATTGATCAGCATAATGCGAGTTGACATGGCAGATCCTTGTATCGGATAAAGTTGGTCAAATATATCTATTTGTGAATTTTATCACCATGGAATGTATTGTCAAGGATTTATAATCAAACAGATTTCGCCGAGGAAACCTTAAATGCCAAAAACAAAAATCATCGTCTACCTCGAAGCCCTGTTCGCGGTCGTCGTTTGGGGTGCGTCGTTCATCGCCACGAAGATCGCTGTCGGGCAGATCTCCCCCATCGCAGTAGTATGGATCCGTTTTGCAATGGGGATCCCAATCATTTTTCTTGCCGTCGCCGTACGTAAACAGTTCGCCTTCCCAAAGGGAAATGAATGGCTGTATTTTGCCCTGCTCGGTTTTCTGGGCATCTCCTTACACCAGTGGCTGCAATCGAACGGATTAATCACCGCACAAGCCACCACCACCGCGTGGATCGTCGCGACGACGCCCATGTTCATCGCCATTCTCGGTTGGCTGGCTCTCAAAGAGAAACTCACACCGATTCAAGCAGGGGGTATCGCACTGGCGACACTGGGCGTGCTGGTTGTGGTCAGTAAAGGTGATTTCGCAGGACTCGCCGTCGGTCAATTCGGCACGTCGGGCGATTTTCTCATCCTCATCAGTTCGGTCAATTGGGCGGTGTTCTCCATCCTCTCGCGGCATGGATTGAAGAAACATCCGTCCACGCGTATGACGTTCTGGGTGATGACCATCGGCTGGCTGATCACGTCCGTGGCATTCTTCGCGCAGGGCAGGACCGCCGAGATCACAATGCTCGACTCGCGCGGCTGGTGGGCGATGATCTTCCTCGGCATCTTCACCACAGGTCTCGCCTACATCGCCTGGTTCGACGCGCTCAGCCAACTACCCGCCGCACAAACAGGCGCGTTCCTTTTCCTCGAGCCGCCCTCCAGCATGGTCGTCGCCGCCATCGTGCTGTACGAGCAGGTCACGTGGGCATCCATCCTCGGCGGCGCGGTAATCTTGATCGGCATCTGGCTGGTTAATCGGCAGGGGAAAACTGCAAAGGATGAAGGATGAAATCACGGACAACACCAAACGCAAGTGTTGACAAAACCGAAAGCGGATATCTTTTGAAGATTCCCGCTGGAGATGCTTCCGCCTACCGCTTTGCACAGATCGATGATTACTTCGGACTCCCCCGCAGGAAGTTTCCGCATCATTCCTTAACGTTGAGCCTGCGCGCGCGGACCTCGGCATTTCCCCTGCCCGGGACATGGGGTTTCGGGCTATGGAACGATCCCTTCGGCATGTCGCTCGGGTTCGGCGGGAGACGCTGGCAGCTCCCCGCCCTACCGAATGCGGCTTGGTTCTTCGGCGCATCGCAGGAGAATCATTTGTCGTTCAGCGATAAACCTGCGAACGGATTTCTTGCACAAAATTTCCGCTCGCCGAAATTTCATCCGCTGTTGATTCTTACAGGGCTGGTCTTTCCGTTTTCGAGAAAAGCGACAAGAAAATTATTGGGAAGGATAATCGACGAAGACTCTTCCACTCTCAGCGTGGACATCACTCAATGGCACAACTACAGGTTGGAGTGGAGTCAACGAGGCGTTGCCTGGTATGTGGATGAGGTTCTGGCGTTCGAATCTTCCGCAAGTCCGAATCCGCCGCTGGGATTGGTCATCTGGATCGATAATCAATTTGCGTCGTTCACCCCTGATGGAAAAATCGGGTTCGGAGTTTTGGAAAACCCCGAACCCGCATGGTTGGAAATCTCTAACCTGAACTTGAGTTAGAACAAGCCAACCCAGAAGTTCGGCAGGAAGTAGCGCAGCAGCGCGTCGATGATGAGACCGAGGATGAGGAAGCCGCCAAACCTGCGGTTGTGCTGGAAGGCAAAGCCTGAGAACCAGACGGGCCAGGCGGGCCAGCCTTCGGGAGCTTCAGCGGGTTTCGGCTTGTTCATTACACCGATGATCGTGAGCGCCTCTTTGTAGGCGAGGAAGACGATCAGCATGGCGGGGGTGAAGTAGCGCGGCACGAAGACAAGGTATGCGATCACAAGATAGATCAGCACGATGGCAACTTGATTGACGCGGCGCGCGGCGGCTTCGCCCACACGGACGGGGAATGTGCCGACGCCCTTGGCTTTGTCGTCGTCGTGTTTGTCAATGTGCTTGGCGACGTTGATGCTGGCAACGCTCAAACCGAAGGGAACGCCCGCAAGCACAACATTCCAATTCCAGATGCCCGAAAGCACGAAGTATACGCCTGAGATCATGATCGGTCCCCAGATCAGGAAAATGGCGAACTCGCCCAAGCCCCAATATTTAAAGGGATAGGTGTAGGCAAGCAGGGTGATCGCGCCAAAGACAAACAAAACGATTGTGGTGGTCGAGAAGTTCGTGTAGAACAGTGCGTACACGCCCGCCAGCGTTGCCAGAATGCCGCTGACGACGAACCAGCGCATGGAGGTGGCGTTATCCCAGAACTTCTGCACGAGCGGATGAACGCCGTACTGCGTGCGGAAGTAGTTGTCGCCATCCACGCCGCGGTTGTAGTCAGTGTAATCGTTGAGGATGTTGTTCGTGCCGTGGGCAATGAACAAACCGAGCGTTACAATGAGGAACGGGAGCCATGAAAAATGCCCGTCGCGGGCGGCGAGTATGCCTGCGATCACGCAGGAATAGACAGTGACCAGTGTCACTGCAGAACGGGTGGCGATCAGCCATTTGGAGACCACATCCAAAGCATCCCATTCTTTTTTGTCGTCCATTTTGATGAGCTGCCAAGAAGCCTTGCGCCACATAGCAAAATTGATATGCATGGTACTCTCTCCTTTGAGTAAAAAATGAACGGCTTGCGCCGCAATAAAACAACCGAAACAGGATTATACAGCCGCTTTGTGAAAAGTGGAACTTTCAGATTAAAACAAAAAAGACCCCGAAAAGTTACGAGGCTTCACGGGTCACATTCCCAATTCCTTTGCCGCATTCCAAAGCGCATCCATCTCCTGCAGGGTCATATCGGACAAATTACGTCCCTGCCCTTTTGCTTCGGTTTCAACATAGGCAAAGCGTTTCTTGAACTTCAGGTTCGCCTCGCGCAAAGCAGATTCGGCATCCACGCCGCGCCAGCGGGTAAGGTTGACCAGCACAAAGAACAAGTCACCAAGTTCGCCCGTCACCTGTTCCAGAGTTTCGGCTTTTTGGATCTCCTCGATCTCCTCACGGATCTTGTCCAGCACACCATCCACCTCGGTCCAGTCGAAGCCGACGCGTGCGGCGCGGTCTTGATATTCCTGCGCCTGGCTCAATGCCGGTAACGAGGCTGGGACTCCGTCCAGGATGCCTTTATCTTCCTTCTTCCCGCCTCTTTCCTTTTCTTTCAACTTTTCCCAGTTTGCCAGTACACCGTCCACACCGTCGAGTTTCACATCGCCAAACACGTGCGGATGGCGGCGGACAATCTTGTCATAAATATGTTTGACAACATCCGTCATCGTAAAATCGTTGTTCTCGCTGGCGATCTGGGCATTCAGCAGGATCTGCAAAAGCAGGTCGCCGAATTCTTCGCGCATGCCGTTCTTGTCATCCGCATCCAATGCGGATAATGTCTCATACGCTTCTTCAAGCAGATGTTTACGCAGGGTCTGGTGGGTCTGCTCCCGATCCCACGGACAGCCGTCAGGCGCGCGCAGGTGCGCTACGATCTCGGCAAACGATTCGATGGACGTCCCCTCTCCCAGCGAGGGAATATAGAGGCAGGTGGAAGGTAAAAAGTCGCCCTCGCCAAAATCCCCCAATCTTTCCTCTTTCTTATTTCCTCCATTTACAACAACAACCTTGTGCACATCAGGATATGCCGAGAGCAGCACCGTCTTGACCTGCGATGCCAGTTCGCGCGAGTCAACGCCGAGGATCAGGGTATCCGCATCAGGCGGGGTGGGAGGATAATGCGCGGATGTGAATTCCTGCGCATCGAGCAGAGTCAACTTCGAGGGCGGAGCGAGGCGCAGCGTCTCGAATGTAGAATGGACGAGGGAGAGATCCATGGTATCGATATCCTTAAAGCAAAACGTAATGCGTGCACAAAAGTGTATCACGCATTACGTGTCAGGCTTGGATAAATGATCTAACGCTTGGTGTAGGTCGGAGCCTTGCGGGCTTTCTTGAGACCGGGTTTCTTGCGTTCCTTCACGCGGGCATCGCGGGTGAGCAAGCCTTTTTTGCGCAGGGCGGAAGTCCAGTCGGCATTGATGATCTGGAGTGCCCGGGCAATGCCAAGGCGCACAGATTCGGTCTGACCGGTGACACCGCCGCCATTGACCAGCACGGACACATCGTACTTGTTGGCTTCCTGACCAACCGCGCCGAACGGGCGCAGAATATCTTCCAAGTCGCCCACACGGGTGAAGAACGCCGAAGCATCCTTCTCGTTGACGGTGAACTTGCCGGTGCCTGTCACCAGGCGCACACGGGCGGTGCTTGCCTTGCGGCGTCCGATGCCTTCATAGTATTGAGCCATATACACTACCTCTTATTCCAAAACTTTCGGGTTCTGCATCGTGTGAGGATGCTCGGAACCTGCATAGATCTTCAGTCGCTTCAACACGGCGCGTCCCATGCGGTTGTGCGGCAGCATGCCCCACACCGCTTCGCGCAGAACGCGGTCGGGATAGGTGGCGAGCTGGTCGCGCAGGGATGTGGTCTTCAAACCGCCGGGATAACCCGAATGGCGGTAGTACATCTTCGTTTCCAGCTTCGAGTAGGTCTTCGTGCCGGTCACGCTCACGCGCTCGGCATTGGTAACCACCACATAATCGCCCATCTCCACGCCCGGCGTGAAGGACGGCTTATGCTTCCCAAGCAGGACGTGCGCAATGCGCGCGGCAAGACGCCCAAGGGTTTGCCCTTCGGCATCGATAACAACCCAGTCGCGCTGTATCTCAGCGGCTTTCGGATAGTACGTCTTTTGTTGCACTTTCGTCTCTCCGTTTCTTAATATCATTTCATTGTGATCCATAGCGTACCTGCACCAGCGTCAGCCCGTGTGCGGGAGCCAGCCCGGCAGGAAGTTTCGCCTGCTTTGATAAGGCAGAACGGACATCCTTGACCGAACATTTTCCCTGCGCCAGAGCCACCTGGACGAACACCAGCCTGCGCACCATACGATACAGGAACGCATCCGCCCGGACCTCGAACTGCCACTCACCATCCGGCTTTCGTCTCCACTCGGAATTTGTCACTGTGCGCACCGTCGTCCCTTTTTCGGAAGTCGGTGAGCCGAAAGCGGCAAAATCATGTGTGCCGAGGAAGAGTTCAGCGTTGTTCTTGAGCGCATCTCCGTCCAACGGGGTCGCTACACGCCATGCAAACCTTTCACGTAACGGGTCGCGGATCCGGTCGCTGAACAGCCTGTAACGGTATGTGCGCGAGACGGCATCGAAGCGCGGGTGAAAATCCGCTGTGGCGGGCTGCAGTCGTTTCACGGCAAGATCAGGCGGAAGCTCAGCCTTGAGCGCCTTGAGCAGCGTCTCCGCTGAATGCGCCCATTCGCCAAAATCGAAGGCGGCAACCTGTCCGCTGGCATGAACTCCCGCGTCGGTCCTTCCAGCCATGAATACCGACTTTCCAGACCAACCGATATTGTGGAGGGCTTTTTCCAACTCGCCCTGCACCGTCCGGGAGTTCGCCTGCCGCTGGCTTCCGGCAAAGCCGGAGCCGTCGTAGGCAAGGATCACTTGGTAACGTGCCATATAGCGTTAGCCTTCAGCGGTAAGCCAATGACTGCACGCCAGATGTTTCTTTATTCTTCCACCAACTCAAGGACCACCATTTCGGCGGAGTCGCCGAGGCGGGGACCAAGTTTGATAACACGGGTATAACCGCCATTGCGGGTCGCGAAGCGCGGGGCGATCTCGTCAAACAGGCGTTTGATGATCTGATTATCGCCCAGTTTGGAAATGGCGAGGCGGCGCGCATGAACCTTTTGGTCATCGGTGCCTTCCGCGCTGTTCTTGGCAAGCGTGATCAGCTTTTCAGCCTCGCCGCGGATGGCGGCAGCCTTGGCTTTTGTCGTCTTGATCCGCTCGTGCGTAAAGAATTGTTTGATCAGGTTGCGACGCAGGGCAATTCGCGCGCCCTTTGTGCGTCCCAATCTGTAACCTGCTACTGAATGTCGCATTTTCTTAATTCTCCGATGTCTGGTCTTTCAGGAAGCCCTTCTCCCGCATTTTGTCGCGAAGTTCATCGAGGCTCTTCTCGCCAAAATTGCGGATGGACATGACTGCCGTCTCGCCCTTTTCGAGCAGATCCAGCACATCACCCACAGTGGTGATGCCGGTGCGCTTCAAAGAGTTGAAGACGCGCACAGACAGGTCCAGCGCTTCCACAGGCGTTTCCGCCAATTCACTGCTCAAACGGCTTCCGGTTGTTTCTCGCTCAACCGCCACTGTCAGCATCTCTTCGTTAATGCCTGCGATGTAACGCAGGTGATCGATCATGATGCGGGCGGAGGAACTTAGAGCACGCTCAGGGGAAACCGTGCCGTCCGTCCAGATTTCCAAAATCAATTTATCGTAATTCGTACTCTGCCCAACGCGGGCGGAGGCAACTTCCCAGTTGACACGCTTGACCGGGCTGAAGATGGCATCCACGGGCAGTTCGCCGATGGGCATATGCCCTGCGCGCTCGTTGGCGGGGGAATAACCGCGTCCGCGTTCGACAACGAACTCGATATCAAGCTTGGTCTTTGCCCCATCCACCGTGAAGAGGTAGGTATCGGGGTTGACGATCTCGATCTCAGGCGGGCAGATGATATCTGCCGCAGTTACGGTGCCTTCACCGCGCACTTCAAGCTGCATGCGGGCGCTGTCCACACCATCCATCTTGATGCGGATCTGTTTGACCTGCAGCATGACCTGGATGACATCTTCGCGCACGCCGGGAATGTCACTGAATTCGTGCAGAACATCCGCAAAGCGCACGGATGTGATTGCCGCTCCCTCCAAGGAGGAAAGCAGGACGCGGCGCAGGGTGTTGCCCAGCGTCACGCCATAGCCGCCTTCCAGCGGACTAATTATGAACTTGCCATAGTTTCGAGCCTCTGCTTCGCGCTCGATCTTTGGCATAACCATGTTCGTGATGATACCTGTCACGGTTCACCTGTCCCTTTTGAAAATGCCTGGGGTCGGTCCCCCAATATTCAGGTCCGACCCGAGGCGAATTGGAGGATTAGCGTCTGGAGTAGTATTCGACGATCAATTGTTCGTCGAGACTTCCATCAATTTCAGCCCGTTCGGGCATGCGAGCAACCGAACCGGACATATTTGTGATGTCGCGGTTGAGCCAACTCGGAGAATTGCGTTTTTCGGCAAAGGCTGACAGTTCCTTGAAATAGGAAAGTTTGCTTGAGCCGTCGCGCACGGTAATGACATCGCCTTCGCCGAGAAGCATGGAGGGGACGTCGGTTCGGCGCCCGTTGACGGTGAAATGACCGTGCGTAACGAGCAGGCGAGCCTGTGCGCGGCTGGATGCAAACCCAAGCCGGAAGATCACGTTGTCGAGACGTGATTCAAGGATCTGGAGCAGGTTCAAGCCTGTCAGACCGCGGCGGGTGATCGCCGTGTCGTAGTAACGGCGGAACTGGCGCTCAAGCACGCCGTAAATGCGGCGCGCCTTCTGCTTGGCACGCAACTGACGGGCAAAGTCGGAGGCGCGCCCCGTGCCCATGCCGCCACGGCTCGCAGTGCGGCCATGCTGACCGGGCGCGAAACTGCGCTTTTCAAACGAGCACTTGGGTGTAAAGCAGCGCTCGCCTTTCAGATAAAGTTTTTCGCCTTCGCGCCGGCAAAGTTTACAAACCGGACTTAATGATTTAGCCATATATCAACAACCTCACTTACACGCGTCGCTTTTTGGGCGGACGGCAGCCGTTATGCGGCACCGGGGTAATATCGGAAATGGAACGCACCTTCAAGCCCATCGCCTGGACTGCACGGATGGCGTTTTCGCGTCCGGGACCAGGTCCCTTGACGAACAGATCCACTTCCTGCAAGCCCAACTGCTGGGCGGCTTTGATCGCCTGCTCGGCGGCAAGGCGCGCGGCAAAAGGCGTGCTTTTGCGCGAACCTTTGAAACCGGCGGAACCGGCGGAACCCCAGGCAACGGTGTTGCCGTCGTTATCCGTAACGGTCACAATGGTATTGTTGAAGGAAGCGAAGATATGCACCTGTCCGTGTGACAGGGTGCGCTTCCCTTTTTTCGCGCCGGAGGCGCGGCGGGTGGAACGAACACTCTGAGCCATGTTTCTCTAATTTACCTTTCGGACAGGATTACTTCTTCGCACCACGTCGGCGACCGCGTCCCGCAACCGTCTTCTTGATGCCTTTGCGGGTGCGCGCATTCGTCTTCGTGCGCTGACCATTAACAGGAAGGTTGCGGCGATGGCGCAGACCGCGATACGAGCCGATCTCGATCAGGCGCTTGACGTTCATTTGAACTTCGCGGCGCAGGTCGCCTTCAACCTTATAGTGTTTGGATATGTATTCACGGATGGAAGCAACCTCCGCCTCCGTCAAATCTTTGATACGCGTATCAGGATTGACCTTGGTCTCCGTCAAGATCTGACGCGCGCGCGTGGGACCAATGCCATAAAGGTAGGTCAAGCCAACTTCTGTCCGCTTGTTGCGGGGCAGATCAACACCTTCAATTCTCGCCATAGGTCATTTACCCTTGTCTCTGCTTATGTTTTGGATTTTCGCAAATGATGTACACAATGCCCTTGCGCCGAACGATACGGCACTTGGCACAGCGTTTTCGAATGGAGGGCGACACTTTCATGAAAAATCTCCTTGCTTGCGGCTGTTCTCAGGACAGCCAAAGGTCTGATTATACTGTTTGTTTACAAATTCGTCCATATTTTTTCGGTTGTCTGTGACGCTCACAGGACAGTCAGGATGAGAGGCTCACCTTCGGTGACGGCAATCGTATGTTCGAAATGCGCCGTCAAAGAACCGTCAGCAGACACAACCGTCCATTGATCCGGGAGGACGCGTGTTTCGTGCGTCCCTACGAGCACCATGGGCTCGAGCGCGATGGTCATCCCCGGGCGGAGCAGCATACCGCTTCCCGCCATGCCGATATTTGGCACCTGCGGACCCTCATGCATGCTCTTCCCGACGCCATGTCCCGTGTATTCACGGGTGACGTGGAGACCACGGCTTTCCACATGGTTCTGTATCGCCGCCGAAACATCGCCTGTGCGCCTGCCCTTTCGCATCTTTTCGATGCCGGCATATAATGCGCTTTCGGTGATCTCCAGCAGTTTTGTTGCTTCGGGAGATATCTCTCCGACCCCGGCAGTGAAAGCGGAGTCTGCGACAAACCCGTCAAAGATGGTCCCGCAATCTATCGAGACGATATCCCCCTCCTTCAGCCTGCGCTTCGGGTGAGGGATGCCATGCACCATTTCGTCGTTTATGCTGACGGTGATGGATGCAGGGAACGGCGGACGACCATAGCCTTTGAATGGCGATACACATCCGTGCGACTTCAGCACTTCCTCAGCAGCCGCGTTGAGGTCGGCTGTTGTCACACCTGGTTGTAAAAGTTCCTTCACTTTTGCCAGTACAGTGGCGTTGATGCGCCCTGCTTCCCGCATGACCTTCAGGTCGGCAGGGGTCTTTATATTGACCTGGCGTTCCAAACTCATTTAATAAAACCTGCTTTTCAACAGGACATGCGTATCGTCCTGTAATTCACTATATTATTTTTCCAACGCTGCAAGCAGTTCCTTCGTGACCTGCTCGACAGTCTGTGTTCCATCAATTTCGACCAGCTTGCCGCTGTTGCGGTAATACTCAACCAGCGGCATGGTCTGCTCGAGATACACCCGGATCCTTTTGGTCACAGTCTCGACCTTGTCGTCGTCACGCTGGTACAACTCGGAACCGTCCACATCGCAAATGCCAGCCTGCTTTGGCGGACTGAACGTTTGATGATAGATGTGTCCAGACTCGCGGCAAGTCCAGCGTCCGCTGGCACGCTCGACGAGAACCGTCTCGACAGCGGTGATGTAGGGAACCAGATTGACTTCACCGCCAAATTCAGCGAGCATTGTCTCGAGCGCGTCCGCTTGGGCTGGGGTGCGTGGAAAACCGTCGAGAATTGCACCAGCTTCACAGTCCGGACGGGAGATGCGATCACGGATCATACTGATGGTCACATCATCCGGGACAAGTTCGCCTTTATCCATGAAGGATTTGGCGAGTTTTCCAAGTTCGGTTTGATTCTTAAGGTTCTCGCGGAAGAGATCGCCTGATGACACATGCGCCAGATTGGTCCTTTCGGACAGAATCTTCGCCTGGGTTCCTTTACCAACACCGGGAGGTCCGAGCAGGACGATAAAGGTCGCCATGGTGTCTCCTAGCGTACGAGCAGCGAGTCTTGATAGCCGTGTAATTTCAATTCAGCGTCGATGTTCTGGAAGGTATCGCGCACCACACCGACCACGATGAGCAAGCCTGACGAGGTCAGGAGGAAAATGCCTGTCTGCGAACTTGCAGCTCCGAGTCCGATGGCGCTGAGCAGCAATCCGAGCAGGAAGGGCATGATCGCAACCAACCCGAGGAAGACCGCACCAACCAGCGTAATTCGCCGCTGGACCGTGCTGAGGTATTTCTGGGTGGGCGCGCCGATATGAACGCCGGGGACGGTTGCTCCCATTTTCCGGAGGTTTTCACCGTAGTTCTGTTGATCGAAAAGTACGGATGTGTAGAAGAAGGTGAAAATCACAACCATCAGGAAGTAGATCGTCCAGTAGCCCCAGTTACTGGTGCCGGTGGCGCCAAAAAAGTTTTGGATGCCCAGGAAGAACTCACGAACACCGGGGTTCTCGCTTTGTGTAAAGTAGCTGGCAAGGATGGTCGGGAATTGCAGAATGGCGCTGGCAAAGATCAAAGGGATCATGCCTGCAAGGTTGACCATCAGCGGTAATGTGCCTTTGACCGGCATGGACATGCGGTTGCCGACACGGCGCCCCGGGTACATGACTGGAACATTGCGGCGTCCCTGCTGCACATAAACGATGGCGTACACGATCAGGGTAATGACGATCAGGGCAAATGCAAGCATGAACCAGCGCGTCTGCTCGTCGGAAAGGAGCGAGATAAGGTTGGCGGGCATTTGTGAGACAATGCCTGCGAAGATGACGAGGGAGAGACCCTGTCCGCGGATGCCGTATTCGGAGATCAACTCACCCAGCCAGATGGCGAACATGGTGCCTGCGGTCATGGCGATCAATACCGTCCATGAGGAAAGTGCCTGGTCTGCATTAAACAGTCCAAAAGGAAGGATAGCCTGACCAAGTCCCTGGATGGAGAGCGAGTTGAAGATATTGATCTGCCCAATGGCGGAAAGAGCCGCCATCGGAACTGCAAGGTAGTACGTCCACTTTTCCTGCCAGCGGCGTCCTTCGCGGGGATCTTCCTGCATCCTGCGCTGAAGGGACGGAATGATCGGGATCAGCAATTGCAGGATGATCTGAGCGGTAATGTAGGGATACACACCCATGGACAGCAACGAGAAATTGGAAACTGTACCGCCGGAAAGCAGATCGAGAAAGCCAAGGAAATTTCCCTGACCGGAGGCTGAATTCTGGAAGGCGGACAGAATTTCATGATTCACGCCGGGGGCGGGCACATTTGCCGCAAGCCTGTAAATGGCGAGAATGATGAACGTGATGATCAGTTTGCGGCGAATATCTTCCGACTTCCAAAGGTAACGCCAGCCTGAAAAAGTGGTTTTCATGCAATAGTATCCTTTTAGAAGGTTAAGCGATCAGTTCCACAGTGCCGCCAGCCTTTTCGATCTTGGCTTTAGCTCCGGCGCTGATGCGGTGGACACGAACTTTGAGGGCAACGGTCATTTCGCCGCGACCCAGAACAACGATCGGGTTGCGTGAATCGCGCAGGAGACGGGCTTCCGCGAGGGACTCAGGGGTCACTTCAGCTTCGGCTTTGAAGGCTTGTGAGAGCTGGTCAAGGTTCACCTCGTTGTAGATCACCTGGTTGGGCGGAGTAAAACCTTCACCGCGCATGAACGGGAGGCGGCGGTAGAAGGGGAGGTTGCCGCCTTGACGATACAGGTTGCCGCCTTCGCCAGAGCGCGCGCCTGCGCCTTTGGTACCGCGACCGGCAGTCTTGCCCTGCCCTGCCGAAATGCCGCGTCCCACGCGCTTCTTGGATTTTTTTGACCCGGGATTGGGTACGAGATCGTGAAGTTTCATATCAATAACCTACTCTTCGATCTTGAGCAAATGGATGACCTTGTTCAGCATTCCGCGCAGGGCGGGGGTATCCTTGTGCTCAACAGTTTGATGCAAACGGCGCAGACCAAGCGCTTTCACAGTGGCTTTCTGGTCCTTGGTATAGCCAATGGCACTGCGAACCAATGTAACGCGCAACGTCTTGCCGGACGTTTCTTTCTTAGGCATGTTGCTTCCTCCGTTCCCAGAACGGCAGCAGTTCATCCGCGCGCTTTCCACGGCGAGCCGCTTCCACAGCCGGGGAGCGCAAGCCGTCCAACGCATTGAACGTAGCCATCACGACATTCAGGACGTTGGCGCTTCCCATCGATTTGGTAAGGATGTCGCGCACGCCAGCCACTTCCAACACGGCGCGCACGCCGCCAGCGGCGATAACACCCGTACCAGCCGAGGCAGGCTTGAGGTAAACCCGCGCGCCAGCCACCTTACCGAGAACTTCATGAGGGATGGTGGTGCCAGACACGTTGACTACACGCAAGTCCTTGCGGGCGCGTTCAGACGCTTTTCGCATCGCATCCGGAACTGCATTTGCCTTCCCAACACCC
>CAYPHR010000029.1:0-2036 GCA_964410375.1 uncultured Anaerolinea sp.
GGCAGGGATTTCCTTGAATAATGCCCAGCGGTATCAAAATGAAAAGCTGCGCAGCGAGTTGGTGCGCAGGCGTTCGGACACATTGATGCGCCTGTCTGATGTGAGTTACAGCCTGGGACATGACCAGCCGCTCGATCAGGCTCTGCAGATCATCGCGCGAGGTATTCGGGATTCGTCACCCTTCCGTGTGGTATTGATGAGCATCGTCGAACCGGAGACGGACCTGCTGCGCCGTGTTACGGCTGTCGGTGTCTCGCAGGAAATGTTGACTGAACTGCTTGCCCGTAAACAGCCGCTCGCCAGTGTGCAGCAGTTGATGCGTCCTGAATTCAAGGTCAGTCGTTCCTATTTTATTCCTGCGAATCGAGCGCCGGTGATCCCGCCGGATCTGCATTTGGTCACGTTGGATGTATCGGCGGTGACGACGCAAAATTCCAATGCGTGGAATCCGGAAGATCTTCTGCTTGTTCCACTCGAGAATTCGGAAGGACGAACTGTTGGTTTGATCAGCCTCGATAATCCATCGAATGGTCTCCGTCCTGACAAGGCGGCGATCGAAACCGTGGAAGTATTTGCCTCGCAGGCGGCGCTGTTATTGAGCAATATCCTGCGCCAGAGTGACTTGCGCACCCGCATCGATTCGCTCTCTTCCGCCATTGACCGCCAGCAGAAACTGTTGAGTATGACGCAGAACGACCTGCCGATCCTGCTTCGCAAGGATCTTGAACAGACGATCTCCCTGCATGATCTGGACCGCCGCGCTCAGCGTGTGCGGGCTGGATTGGCGATCACCGAATCAGTCAGCCGCCAGTTGGACGCTTCCTCGGCTCTTTTTGCGCTTGGGCGCGAGACACTCACACAACTTGGCATGGCGGTTGCGCTCGTGGCCGAGAACACCCCCGAGGGACCGCGCCTCCTGCATGTGATGGGCAGCCTGCCGCGCTCGACGAATGTGGAAGCGTTGTTCGGTCAGCGCAATCCCTTGCGGGCTTGTTTGCAGACCGGAGTACCTGTTCTTATTCCCAGCTTGGATGAAGACGACGAGTGGCGTGACGCTTCGATGCTTTCCGCCCTGCGCGTGAAAAGTGTGATCTGTCTGCCTGTGCTGGTGGAAAGCAAGCCTGTGGCGGCAATGCTTGCCGCCAGCCCAGAACCCATGTCATCGTTTACGGATGAAGATCGTCAGGTGTACACGCAGATCTCGCGTCAAACTTCTCTGATCCTTCAGAATATTTCGCTGTTGAATCAGACTCGTCGCAGGTTGGACGAAGTGAATCTACTGCTCGATTTCAGCCGCCAGTTGTCGGGTATGGACGCGGATGCGACGATCAAGTCCCTGCTCGATAGTGCGCGTCGTGTGATCCATCAGGCACATGCGGGCATGGTGTTGGTGTGGAATCCAAAAACGGAAATGCTCACCCCGCGCACGGTCTCCGGCTATGCCGATAACGCCAGCATGATGAAGATCAGTTACAACGCGGGGGAGGCGCTGCCCGGCACAACATTCGTCAACGGAAAATCACGCCGCGTGGATGAGGTCAATTTTGCGCGCGATTACAACCTAAGTGCGGAGAATCTGACCCTCTACCGACAGGCAACCGGCGGGCGTTTGCCTGTTTCCTGCATCCTTATTCCCATTGTGACCAGCGACCAGAATCTAGGCTTGCTTATTTTGGATAACTTCAACACAACTGCTGCATTCCGCGTGGAAGATGAAGCGTTGCTGCTCTCACTTGCCCAGCAGATCGCTCTTGCATTGGAGAACCTGCGGCTTGTTCAGGCGACGCAGGAACGTGCTGGACAGTTGCAAGCATTGAATGACATTTCCGCCTCGCTTACATCCAGCCTGCGCAGCGACCAGTTGATTTCATCCCTGCTCGATCAGTTTTCCTCGATCATTTCATGCGATACGGCGACGCTCTGGCTCCGTGAAAAGGATCGCCTGAAGGTTGCCTCCGCACGCGGGTTTTCCGATTCCGAGCGCAGGCTTGGTTTGTCAGTTGCTGTTGCCGACAGTGCGCTTTTCAAGGAAATGG
>CAYPHR010000029.1:2046-18715 GCA_964410375.1 uncultured Anaerolinea sp.
TATTCTGGTAAAAGATGTACGTGAAGACCCGCGCTTTCCTGCTGTCGAAACTCCGCGCCTTTCCTGGCTTGGTATCCCATTGATCTCCAAAGGCGAATTGGTTGGCGTGCTTGCTGTGGAAAAATGGCAGGCGAATTATTACACCCGCGAACAAGTGCAGGTTGGCTTGACATTCGCAAGCCAGGCGGCGGTTTCGTTGGATAATGCCCATTTATATGAAGACAGCGTTAAGCGCGCGACAGAACTGGATCTGCGTTCCCAGCGTCTCACCGCGCTCAACCGCTTCGCATCTGCCTTGACTGGATCACTCGATACCGATCAGATCCTGAACCTGACCGCCGAGGAATTGCTTATCAGTTTGAGCGCGCGGCGCGTCTCTGCTGTGATCTTTGAGCGGGGTCAGGCATATTGGAAGATGACCGTACCCCGGAGCCGGGTTAAACTTCCACGCACCCTGATGGATGCGCCAATTTTCAGCCGCCTCAGTGAGTCGTTGGGAATTTTCAACACAGATGATGTCCATAACGAACCCGATCTTGCGCCTCTCATGGACATGCTCGGCCAGGATGCCAGCGCATTGCTGATCCTCCCGCTCACGAGCGGGCAGACCCTGACGACCCTTCTCTTCGTACAAGCGACCGGAGATGGTCGTTTTGGTATCAACGATCTGGAAGTAGCGCGCACCATTACCAATCAAGCCACCATCGCGCTGGAAAACGCCCGGTTATACCAATCATCGGTTCGCATGGCAGAGCGTTTCGCCATTCTTAACGAAACGAGTTCGCTGGTCAGCGCCAGTCTCGATCCCGATGAAGTGTATATTTCCGTCCATAAAGCGGTGGAACGCCTTGTGCCGTTGGATACTGTGGTTATTACCCTGTTCGATGAAGCGCGGAATGAGATCGAACCGGTTTATCTGTATGAGCGTGGCAAACGCTTTACCAGTCAACGGGTTCCGTTTGGCAAGGGATTGAGCAGCGATGTGATCAAGACCGGCAAGCCCGTTTTGGTGTCCAATACGGTTCAAGTGAACCGCATGAACGCCATGCAGTTTGGCGAAGAATCCGAAGAGATCCAATCCGTTGTAGCCGTTCCCATGATCCTGGGAAACAAGGCGCTTGGCATGTTGTCCGCGCAGAGTTATCAGGCGGGCGTGTACACCGAGGAGGATGTGCAGATCCTCGGCACGCTGGCAAACCAAGCCATCGTTGCCATCCAGAACGGACGTCTTTTTGCAGAGACGCAGAAACTCGCATCAGAACTTGAGCGGCGCGTCATCGAGCGTACTGCCCAGTTGCAGCGTGAACAGCAGAGTACGGAGATCCTTCTGCGGGTTCTTACTGAAGCATCCGCCAGCCTCGATCTTGACCGTACATTGAATCGCACGTTGTCACTACTAAACGAAGCCATCGGCGCGGAACAGGGAACGATCCTGCTTGTAAATGCGGAGGATAACCTCCTGCATTATCGCGCAGGGTACGGTTATCTGTCCGATCGCTCCAACCCGGGTCGCAGGGGCTTTACCCTGAAGATCGGGGAAGGTCTGGCTGGTTGGATCGTCAAAAATCGCGAAGCGGTGCTTGTCAATGACCTGCATCAGGATCCACGCTGGGTGAGGAGCACGGTCGCCGGGCAGGACCATCGCAGTGCCATTGCCACGCCCATGATGGTGGGCGAGGACGTGATCGGTGTGCTGATGGTGTTCCAGCGTGCTGCCAACTTCTTCAGCGCTGACATGCTCAACCTCGTCAAAGCGATCGCCGGTCAGGTTTCCGTGGCGATCAACAACGCTCACCTGTATGAATTGATCCGTGATCAGGCGGAACGCCTCGGTGTGATGCTGCGCAAAGAGCAGGAGGAGGCAAGCCGCTCCCAAGCCATCCTTGAAGCGGTTGCGGATGGAGTTCTGGTCACAAGTTTGGATAACCGCATCACCTTCATCAATTCCTCCGCAGCGAACATTCTCGGTCTGGATGAATCTCGTCTGCTTGGCAAATCATTGGACGGCTCCGGCATCCTCTTCGGCAAAGCCGCAGGTACATGGACGGAAACCATCCGTCGTTGGTCGGAAGACCCGTCCTCATATCAGCCTGGTGACACATACGCTGAACAATTGGAGTTGGAGAATGGGCGGATCGCGCTTGTGCACCTCGCGCCGGTCATCCTTCATAAGGATTTCCTCGGCACGGTTTCGATCTTCCGCGATATCACCCACGAAGTGGAAGTGGACCGCCTTAAATCGGAATTTGTGGCAACGGTCAGCCATGAACTGCGCACTCCCATGACCGCCATCAAGGGATACGTTGATATTTTAATGATGGGCGCGGCGGGTGCATTGAACGAAAATCAGGCGCATTTCCTTTCTGTGGTGCGCAATAATATTGAACGCCTCAATACACTGGTCGGTGACCTGTTGGATATTTCCCGCATCGAGGCGGGACGTATCACTCTCGCGCAGCTTCCGGTCAATCTCTATGAGATCGCCGAAGATGTGATCGCCGAAACTCTGCGCCGGTCTCAGACCGAGAACAAACCGATTGCACTCTCGCTGGATGCGCCGAAGAATCTGCCTCTCGTGATTGGCGACAGCGAGCGCGTGCGCCAGATCCTGAGCAACCTCGTCAACAACTCGTTCAATTACACTCCTGATAATGGAACCATCCGTGTCAGCATCCATCAGGTCAATGGTGAGGTACAGGTGGATGTGGAAGATAATGGTGTTGGCATTGCGCCCGAAGATAAGGAACGGGTATTTGACCGCTTTTTCCGGGGCGAGCATCCGCTTGTCCTCGCCACCCCTGGTACCGGACTGGGCTTGCCCATTGTCCGTCAATTGGTTGAAATGCAAAATGGACGTATCTGGATGAAAAGTTCGGGCATCACAGGCGAGGGCAGTACGTTCTCCTTCACCTTGCCCATCCGAAAATAATGGAGATTTCATGGCAAGAATTTTGATCGCAGAAGACGAACCGGATATCCGGGAACTGGTGGCATTTACCCTGCGCTTTGCGGGGTATGAAGTTGTCGCTACCTCCAATGGGGAGGAGGCTCTCCAGCAGGCATCCCAAATGATCCCGGATATCATCCTCATGGATGTCCGTATGCCGAAAATGACGGGTTATGATGCCTGCCGTGCCATGAAGGCTGATCCTGCCCTCATGGACATCCCGGTTGTTTTCCTTTCCGCCAAGGGACAGGATGCTGAGATCCAGGCGGGGCTGGATGCGGGCGCGGAGGAATACCTCCTGAAACCTTTTGCGCCAGACCAACTCGTGGAACGCGTAAAAGCCATTCTTTCGAAATTTGGAAAATAAACCCGGGCATACATGAGCGCAATCATTCTTGACGGTTCGATGGTGCATTACGAGGCATTGGGACGCGGGCGTCCCATCATCTTCCTGCACGGCTGGGTCGGCTCATGGCGTTATTGGATCAACTCCATGCAGGTCGCATCCACATCGTTCCGCGCCTATGCGCTCGATCTCTTTGGCTTCGGCGACACCGCCCGCAAGGAAGATCAATATTCCCTCGAACGACAGGCGGAACTTGTCAATCGTTTCCTCGTCGAAATGGGCATTGGAAAGGTTGCCATTGTTGGGCATGACCTCGGCGCGCTGGTGGGGCTGAACTTCCTCAAGCAATGGCACACAAACGTGGATCGCGTCATGGCGATCAACTGTCCGCTTGAGTATGATGCGCTCAATCCCCGCATGAGAACAACTCCCCCTGCGGAAATTGTCGACTGGCTGACATCTCGTTCGCCAGAAGTTATGTCCGCCCTGTCAGACGCCTCCAAAGTGGACACGAAAGCTGTTTCTGCTTCGATCAGCAGCCTCCAGGCTGACAATTTGTTCCCGAACATCCGTAATCTTGGCGTACCTTGTTTGTTCGTGTACGGCGCCAACAACCCCGCGTTGACCATTCCCTCGCAGGAAAAGGTGGATGCCCTGCCGCTGCATATGCACCAGATCAACCTCGAAGGGACCGGGCATTTCCCCATGCTGGATAATCCCGCCCAATTCAATCGTCTGCTTACCGATTTCCTTGCACTTGACTCAGGGCTTAGCCCAAGGGAATTACAGCTCAAGGAAGAGTGGAAACGCCGCGTCCGCTAAACAGGGCAGTGACCAGTTCATCGCCTTGTTTTTATTAACCTTCCCTGAATTTTTGGCTTGACACGTTACGATCACGGTCATATACTCACATCACAACCGAACGGGGAGCCTTTAAGAAAGGCTGAGAGGAGCGTGAACGCGCTCGACCCGCATCACCTGATCTGGTTAATGCCAGCGGAGGGATTTCTCAATACGCCTGCCAACATCCTCCGCTGAAGAGGATGTTTTTGTTTCACCTTTGTGTACCTTCGTAACCTTTTGTGATGAAACATGAGAATTATCATCTTTGCCAACGGTAACCTGCCGAAACCCGAAAAAGCCCGAGCCCTCATCCGCCCCGATGACTTCATCCTCTGCGCGGACGGCGGCACACGTCATGCCATTACATTGGGGCTTGTTCCTACTGTTGTCATCGGGGATTTGGATTCGGTAACCGAAGAAGAAAGAAGAAAGATGAAAGAGTTGGGTGTGGAGATGATTCAGCATCCAGCCGATAAGAACGAAACCGACCTCGAACTCGCCATTAACCATGCTCTGACTTTGAAGCCTGACCAGATTCTCATCCTCGCCGCCCTCGGTGGTCGCATGGACCAAACCCTTGCCAACATTGCCTTACTTTCCGACCCGCGGCTTTCGACTTTCGACATTCGCCTGACCGATGGCGTGGAAGAACTCTTCTTTTGCAGAGACCAAGCCCGAGTCGAAGGGAGAAGCGGAGACATCGTCTCGCTCATCCCCTGGCAGGGTGAAGTCACCGGTGTCTTCACCGAAAACCTGCGCTGGCATCTTCATTATGAAACGTTATATCCCGAAAAGACCCGCGGCATCAGCAACGAAATGACCGCGGATGTTGCCACGGTTTCAATCACGAGCGGCTTACTGCTCATCACTCATATCACTGGTGACTGATTACTAAAAAGGAACACCCATGAAAAAAACTTTCTACTTTCCACTCATAACCATCTTTCTTCTTTCATCTTTCATCCTTGCCTCTTGCGCCCCTGCAGGACCCACCACCCTCACCATCATGACCCACGACTCGTTTGCGATCAGCGAAGATGTTGTGAACGCTTTTGAGCAAGAGAACAATGTTGATGTTGTTTTTCTGGCGAGCGGTGACACGGGAACCATGCTCAACAAAGCCATCCTTGCCAAGGACGCCCCGCTTGCGGATGTGATGTTCGGCGTGGATAACACCTTCCTCTCGCGCGCCCTCGAAGCGGACATTTTCGACACCTACCAATCGCCCGCGCTTAGTGATGTGCCCGCCGAGTTCGCGCTTGATTTATCTTATCGCGCCCTGCCCGTGGACTATGGCGATGTGTGCATCAATTACGATAAAAAATATTTTGAAGAGAATAACCTTGCCGTGCCCGCTTCGTTCGAAGATTTGACGAAGCCCGAATACAACGGATTACTCGTGGTGCAAAACCCCGCCACATCTTCACCCGGCTTGGCGTTCATGCTTGCTACTCGCGCTTACTTCGGCGACGGTTTTCTGGATTACTGGAAAAATCTCAAAGATAATGGGGTAGTGGTTGTAGATAGTTGGGAAACCGCCTACTACACCAACTTCTCCGCCTCCTCCGGGCAGGGACCGCAGCCGATGGTCGTCTCGTACGCTTCCAGCCCCGCCGCGGAAGTGTTCTTCGCCTCCGAACCGCTGAGCGAGTCTCCGACCGCTTCCATCGTCGCTTCGGGCATGTGCTTCCGTCAGATCGAATTCGTCGGCATCCTTAAGAACGGACAGAACCGCGACCTTGCCGAAAAATTTGTGGACTTCATGCTCGGCAGGCAATTCCAGGAAGATATGCCGCTCAATATGTTCGTCTACCCCGTGAACCAGTCCGCGCAACTGCCGGAGGTGTTCACCCAACACGCCCAAGTTGCTGACCAGCCCGCTTCCATCACCTATGCTGACATCGCCGCCAACCGAGACACATGGATCGAAGCGTGGAATGAAGTGATGAAATAAGAGAATAATTCACCACAGATGAACACCGATAAATACGGATAATAAAACCTCCCATTCATCTGTGTTTATCTGTGGTTGATATTTCGAATGAATCTTTCATCAGCACTTTCCACTAAAAAACGTTCATACCTATCTGCCAATTCGCGGATTCTGCTTTGGATTCCCACCCTTCTCTTTCTTCTTTCTTTTTTCTTCTTTCCCCTCTTCAAGATACTCGCCCTTACCTTCGATCTCGAAACCCTCACCGACCTCAATAACTTACGCATTATTTGGAACTCATTACTCTTTACCTTTTACCAAGCCACCCTCTCCACCATCCTCACCTTCGCCCTCGGACTCCCCGCCGCCATCCTATTCTCCAAATTTGACTTCCGCGGCAAATCCCTGCTCCGCGCGTTGACTGCCATCCCCTTCATGCTTCCCACGGTGGTTGTCGCTGCCGCCTTCAACTCAATCTTTTCTTCGCGCGGACTATTTTCTTTCCTCTTTCCTTCTTTTGTTATTCACCCTTCCCCCTTCATCCTTATCTTGATCGCTCACACTTTCTACAACACATCCATCGTCATCCGCATCGTTGGCAACGCCATCTCACGGCTCGACCCAAAACTGGAAGCCTCTGCCCGTGTTCTCGGCGCGGACACCTTCCGTGTGTGGAAAGATGTCATCCTGCCGATCCTTCGTCCCTCCCTGCTCGCTGCCGCCCTGCTCGTCTTCATGTTCGACTTCACCAGTTTCGGCGTCATTCTCCTGCTGGGCGGATCGCAATTCGCCACCCTCGAAGTGGAGATCTACATCCGCGCCCTGCAACTTCCCAACCTCAACCTTGCCGCACTGCTTGCCGCCATTCAACTCGTTTTCACGCTTATCTTTTCCATCCTTTACACCCGCACCATCAACCAGGTCCAAACCCAAACCGCCCCGCGCTTCTCCCAAGCCCGCCCGCCGAAAACCATCAAAGAAAAAATCTTTGTCGTCACTCTCGTCCTCCTTCTTTCCTCTTTCTTCTTTCTTCCTCTAATCTCTCTTCCAATTCGCTCATTAACCCGCCTCGAAGCCGATCGTGGACAACGCGACCAAGTCCAATACGGTTTCACAACCGACTACTACGAAGAACTCTTCATCAACCGACGCGGCTCGTTGTTCTACGTCCCACCTGTGCAAGCCGCCGCCAACTCATTGGGATTTGCTGGCATCACAGTCATCCTTTCGCTGGCACTCGGTTATCCCGCCGCGTATGCTCTCGCAAAACCGACTCGTCTCGAAAAAATTCTTGATCCATTTCTCATGCTTCCTCTTGGCGCATCCGCGGTGATGATGGGACTCGGCTTCATCATCTCCTTTGGGCGACTCATTGCTTCACCGTTCTTTATTCCAATCGCACACACACTCATCGCTTTACCTTTCGTCATTCGCACACTGCAACCTGCGCTTGCGTCTATCCCCGAAAGACTACGTCAAGCTGCATCCACACTCGGTGCATCCCCTTTGCGCGTCTGGCAAACCGTAGACTTTCCCATTCTCTCACGCGCCACGCTCAGCGCCGCCACCTTCGCCTTCACCGTCTCGCTCGGCGAATTCGGCGCCACCCTGCTCATCACCCGCCCCGAATATCCCACCATCCCCATCGCCATCTCGCGCTTCCTCTCGCAGCCCGGCGGTCTCAACTACGGTCAAGCCATGGCAATGGCAACCGTCCTCATGCTGCTGACCACGCTCAGCATTTTGCTCATCGAAAAATTGCGTTTCAACAACGCCGGAGAACTCTAATGCTCGAACTTCGCAACGTCGTCAAATCCTACGAAGGCAAGCCCTTGCTCAAAGACATTTCTTTCACCATATCACAAGGCGAAACGATATGTCTGCTTGGGGCATCGGGCAGCGGTAAAAGCACTATTTTGAGGATGATCGCTGGATTGGATTTCCCTGAACGTGGAGCGATTCTGCTAAATGACCTTGACCTCGCCCAGACACCGCCTCACCTCCGCGACTTTGGCTTGGTCTTCCAGGACTATGGGCTTTTCCCTCACCTGAACGTTTTTGACAACCTCGCCTTCGGTTTGAGAATGCGGAACGTCTCTGCCGAAGAAATCTCTCTGCGTGTAGCCGATCTTTTGGAGCAGGTCAATTTGGTTGGCTTTGACTCTCGCAAAGTGACCGACCTTTCCGGCGGCGAGCAGCAACGTGTGGCTCTTGCGCGTGCGTTGGCACCCAGTCCGCGCTTGTTGATGTTCGATGAACCCCTCGGCGCATTGGACAGGTCACTGAAAGAAGACCTGCTCAACGAAATCCGCGGCATCTTGCATCAGACAAAAATCCCAGCTATTTACGTCACCCACGACCAGGAAGAAGCCTTCACCATCGCGGACCGTATCCTAGTTCTGCACGATGGCATCATCATCCGCGACGCCGCCCCGCATGAGATCTGGCGCGAACCGAAATCCGCCGTAGTGGCGAAGTTGCTTGGGATTGGGAATGTTATCGAAGGCGAAGTAATTGCAGAGAATAAAATCAAAACAGAATTTGGCACTTTTAATTTGTACTGTGAAAAAAATGTCGGGAAAAAAATTAAACTACTACTGAATGAGTCCCCCTCTCCTTCTGGGAGAGGGGCTAGGGGTGAGGGCGTTGACGAGATAAAACTCACAGTGGAGGATGTGCTCTTTAAGCAGGACCAGTTCCAGGTCAAAGGGAGAGGCGGGTTGACATTCCACATGAAAGAGGCGCCCAAGGTCGGCGATGTCGTCAGTGTGAAGGTTCGGGTACAATGCCTGTCATGAAAATCCTGAAAAAGGATCTCGCAGACGAAGTGACTTGGCAGTATGAGGGCGTGGAATTACACCGTGATGAAAATTCGATCACCGTGGAAGCCTTTTTCAACCGCGACGATATGCCCTTTCAAGAGATCGTGCTGAAACGCAATGACCGTTTCGTTGAAACGTTTTATACCGATAAGTGGTACAACATCTTCGAAATTTATGACCGCGACGACGGCAAATTGAAGGGCTGGTACTGCAACATCACCAAGCCCGCCGTCATTGAAGATGGACAGGTCTCCTATGTGGACTTGGCGCTCGATTTATGGGTCTCCGCCGATGGGCGGCAAACCGTCCTGGACGAAGATGAGTTGGAAGAATTGACACTGGATGTGGAACTAAAACGGAAAGCATTTGCAGGTTTGCGCGAACTTAAGCAGTACTTTGAATCAAAAAATCCTCCGCGTTGAACGGAGGATTTTTTGATAAGTTCAGCTTACATGCCGAGCATCTGGACGATGGTGTCGCCGAAGAACCAACCGCCAGCGACGACGGAACAGCAGCAGCACAGCAAAACTGCGACGACGATGCCGATGATAAGTCCCTGGTTGTTCTTTTTGGGCTGCTCTTCGGGGGTAACAGGCATTTCAGACATGATTTCTTCTCCTTTGAGTGAATGAATATCGCACAATGACAGCGTGCATACATTATAAACGAAAAAATCAGGCGGAAAATGTTAACAACCTGATAATCCCATCAGGCGGCGGCTCGCGCCTTGTTGGTGCGCCGCCACCACCACCAGATGAGAAACGAGAGCGCGACGATCAGGATGATGCCCGCAATGACCGGGAGCAGGATCGCCAGAATGGACGTGGTGAATGCGATGATGTCCTCCGCAATGGACGTCGGGGTGGTGCCCGCGCCGGCGGTGGCGGCGGTAATGGCAGGGCGGACCGCCGCAGCTTTGACCGTGTGCACGCTCCCCGCCACGAGCAGACCGCAGGCAAGCGCCAGCACCGGATTGATATCGGTGATGACATTTGCGCTGGCGGCAAAGGCGACCGCACCCGCCGCGGGGCGGATGAAGGTCTGGATGATGTCGTTGATGTGGTTTACGGCGGGGATCTTGTCCGAGACCATTTCGATGATGACCAGCACGCCGAGCACGATTAATATCCACGGATTGGCAAGCAGGTCGAAAGGCGCGTTGAGGGTTAGGGAATTGGGGAAGTAATGCGCGATGGTGCCGACCACCAAAAGGGGAATGTAGGCGTTCAACCCTGCGCTGGCGGACAAGCCAAATGCAGAAAATATGTTGAGAAGTAATTCCATTTTTTTTCTCCTTCTTCAAAATCCTATGTCTTATTATACGGGTTTTGAAGGGATTTGTTGTCAGCCTGTCAGCCCGGGGAAGCCGTTCCAGGTGCCGGTGAGCTGCAATCGGAGCAGGTCGATGCTCAGGATGAGCAGCAGGGCTAAGGTCAGACCCGATGCGAAAGCGAGCCAGAGCTGGCGCGGAGTTTCGAAGGTGTTGTCCTGTTTCATGATGATGACCCACAGGATCATGAAGACCATCACCAGCAGGGACAGCGTTCCGAGCGCGCTGACGTAGGCAATGGGGTAGAGGATGATGGGACTTTCGGTCAGGATGAGCAGGTTGACGACTGCAATGATCGCGGTCAACATGCCGAGGGATTTCCATTCGAGCGCGGGGCGGTCATCTGTTTCGCGCCAGAGGGTCTGGTTGACGACCGGGTACAGGACCGCCGCGAGCGCGATGCCCATGCCGCTGCCCGTGAAGAGGCGCAGGGTGTTGCTGGGTGTGTAGAGATTGGGGATGTGGTCGAGCGCGCCTGCCGATGTCAATTTGAGAAGATACACGTACGAATTTGTTCCATCGACGGCGAATGCCAGGAAGAAGGCGACCAGGACCGCAATGACCCCGCGCGAAGGGAGCTTGCTCCTGCGTCCGCTGACGAATGCCTGAAAGAGAAGCGCCGCACCCGCGGCGTAGAATTCGCCGGTACAGCGCGCGCACAGCGGAAGCTGCTGGTCGTCGATGTGGAAGGAGCGCTCTTCGATGCGGTGACAGACGGCGTAGCCGATGGCGCCAAGTTTCCCAAGCGCGCCTTCGGGGGCGATATAGAACCATGCGGCAACCGCAAGGATTGCCGCAATGGGAACGAACCAGCTGGCAAGGTGTTCGAATTTTGATGATTGTGTGCGCATTCGTACCATTATATGGGCGATGAGGTTGAATTGCAAGAAAGGAAACGGTTGGTAGCGACCCGGTGAATCGGGTATCATAAGCGCGTATTTATTCGACGAGGAGCTGCGCAATGAAACGAATTGGAATTCTTACAGGCGGGGGCGATGCGCCGGGCTTGAACGCCGTCATCCGCGCGGCGGTGAAGACGGCGGTCAATGAATATGATTGCGAGGCGCTGGGGATCCGCAACGGCTACGACGGTTTTCTCGAAGAGGACGGCATCGTTCCGCTGGGAGTGGAGGATGTGCGCGGGATCCTGCCGCGCGGCGGGACGATCCTCGGCGCGGCGAACCGCGGGAATCCCTACGCCCGCAAGGTCATCCGCGACGGACAGGAAGTAACCATCGACGTCTCGGACGAGATCGTGAAGGGCATCGAGCGATTAAAGATGGACGCCCTGCTCGTGTTGGGCGGCGACGGCACGCTTCACATCGCGCATGAACTTGCCCAAAAGGGCGTGCCGGTGATCGGCGTCCCGAAGACGATCGACAATGACATCGGCGGCACGGAGATATCCTTCGGCTTCGATACCGCGGTGAACATTGCCACCGAAGCGATAGACCGCCTGCATACCACGGCGGAGTCGCATCACCGCGCGATGGTGATCGAATTAATGGGGCGCGATGCCGGGTTTATCGCGTTGAATGCCGGCGTCTCCGGCGGCGCGGACGTGATCCTGATCCCCGAGATCCCGTTCAAGTTCGAGAGCATCATGGCGAAGATCCGCGCCCGCGCGGCAAAGGGACGCAAGTTCAGCATCCTTGCGGTGTCGGAAGGGGCGAAGTTGGAAGGCGGCGGACAGGTCTATTCGCGGAAAGGCGACGAAGTCTATGTGCCGCGCCTGGGCGGCATCGGTCAGATGGTGGGGGAGTACATCGAGAGCCAGGGATTCGAATCGCGCGTGACCGTGCTCGGTCATTTACAGCGCGGCGGGACTCCCACCGCCTTCGACCGCTGGCTTGCCACACGCTGCGGCGCGGCGGCGGTGCGGCTCGCCGCCCGCGGCGGATTTGACCGCATGGTGTCGATGCAGTGCGGCGAGATCACCGATATTTCCCTGGCGGAAGCCGTTTCGGTTCCCAAGCGCGTGGATGTCCACGGCGACGCGGTCGTCACCGCGCGGAACATCGGTATCTGCTTTGGGGACGAGTGAAATGCAGAAAAAAAACCGTAAAAGATCGTACCGGCACGGCTGCGCGGATGACACAGATCGGACGGAGTTGAAAAAAAGGGGCAGGGTCCGCGCAGACCGGCGCACTCTGCGGATAAAACCGCCGACATTCTTGTGAACTCCATGCGGAGTCTTCCGCAACAAGACCGCTGTCCCTCGCATTGGACAGCAGCTTTTTTTGCCGTGCGCCTAGCCCCACTTGCGTTTATCGGGGAAGGGCGCGAGCGCGATATACCCTTCGCCCGCTTTTTCCGCGATGGCGTGCATATTCTCCGCCGAACTTTTATTCAACGGCAGGAGTTGCTGCAGGTACAGGTCGCCGTAGGGCGTCAGCGCGAGCAGGGACTCGAGCGCCACAAAATCACGATCCCCCTCTCCCTCCCGCGTACCGAAGGTGACATGATACTCGTCGCGGCTTTCGAATACCATCCTGCGCCAGCACGCCTGGAACGACGGATAGGTCTTTTCGTCCAGCAATTCGTTCAACAGGGCGGCAAAATATGGATGCGAACGCACGCGCAATGTGCGCCTGCGGAAGTAGCGGGCGTTGAGCAGGGCGAAATGATCCCAGCGTTCGTGCCCGATCAGGTCGCGGAAGTTCGAATCCTTGTGGAAGACATAGCGCATCTGGTTGAACCCGCTGACGCCGCCTCCCGCCGTTTCGAGCAGCGCCTGCGGGGCATGATAGAACTCGAACAGGCTGCGGTTGACCAGCAGCATATCGCAGAACGCATCGGTGACAAGGACGGGCAGGGTGATGCGTCCAATGGCTTCGCCCATCGACTCGATAAAGGAGCCGGGATCGAATTCCAATTTTGCAGTCCCCAAACCGTTGCGCAGCATATCGGCATAGCCGACGCCGCTGGCGGAAAACAGGAATTCCTGGCGTTCGAAGGTCGTCAGCCTGAGCGCATCCGCCAGTTTTACAAGGACATTGTCTTTTAATAGATTCCTTCTTGCGCCCCGTTCGATGTTGCTGATGGCTGCCACATCCACGCCCGAGCGTTCGGCAAGTTCTGACTGGGTCCAACGCAGGTCCTCCCGTAAAGACGCGACCAGCGCGCCGAACTCAAAACGATCCATGTCCATTCCTCCATTTTAAATTTTTTTTGAGTCCGTTTGCAGTTATTTTACAGGAAAATGTCAAAAAAAATTTTGACATTTTCGGGATGAAGTGGATAATCATAAGAGGCTATCAAGGGGTACCACGGGCGTACCATTGCTGCCGAGCGTGCCGGAGCTTGAGGGGAGCCGCCTCGGAATCATGAGCGTGGACAGTCGGAAACGGCTGTCCTATGAGTATTATCCGCCTTGGGGGGCGGTTTCTTTCATTGGAAAGGCATGCAAAACGGGCATGCACGCCCGCAGACATGCTTGGAACTGCTCCGCAGGTGACGCAGACCGGCGCACTCTGCGGATAAACTCCCCGCACTCCTTCATACCGAAATCGTCTACTATAATTCCCAAAGTGACACACCCGCCTCCTCCCCAACCGCCGGCAGGAAAACGCACAGCCCTTTCACGGCTGGTGGTCTGGCTCGTCTTTTTTCTGGTGGTCACGCCGTTGTACATGGCGGTGGTCTTCATTTTGCTGGAATGGGCGCAGATCATCCCGTACATCGATGCCAGCCTGTTGACGCTGGCGCGCGCCGTCTTTGTGATCCCCTATCTTGTCATTTTCATTTCGTTCTACCGCTATGCGCGTGAAATTTCCGCCGCCCGGGCGTCCTCCCCGGCGCAGGGGCGGGCGGATGCGCAGGAGATCGACCTTTCCGGCGTGCGCGGCGGCGAACCTTTCTTCACCGATGAGATCGACCTGTTGATCTCTTCCACGCAGGCGATGCTCAACAGCCTGAAAAGACAAAAGGACGAACTGGTCGAAACCTCGGCGAAGATGCAGGAACTGACGCGCGCAACCCTGCGTTTGCAGGAAGCCGAGCGGCGCTTTGTGGCGCGCGAACTGCACGATCAGGCGGGGCAATTGCTGGTCAACCTGCGTTATACGGTGGAGGCGCTGCTGGCAGACCTGCCGCCCGATACGCCCGCGCGCGGCAGGAGCGCGCGGAATGCGGCGGGGATGCGCCAGCGCCTGACGGACATGCTCGCGCAGATCGACATGACGCTGGAGACCATTCGCGCGCTCTCGCACAGAATGCGCCCCGCCCTGTTGGATGTGGGCGACATCAACCTTGCCATGCAGGAATATTGCAACGAGTTCCAGCGTAACAAGCCGATCGACATCTACTACGAGGGCGCGCTCCTGCCGTATTTGAACGAGGAGACCGCCATCAGTCTGTTCCGGTTTTTGCAGGAGGCGCTCACCAATGTGCTGAAACACGCCGAGGCGACCGAGGTGCATGTGCGCCTTGCGCACCGGGATGGCTGGATCGAAATGTCGGTGGGGGATAACGGCAGGGGCGAAGCGGCAGGTTCGGGCGCGGCGGGAATCGGCATCCTTGGGATGATGGAACGCTTCCAACTGCTGGGCGGCACGGTGGAGACCCAGTCCTCGCCGGGCGGCTTCACCATCACTGTGCGCACGCCGTTCGAGCAGTCCTCCGCGCCGGATCTCAATATATAGGCAAATGTACTGCCTGCCCGTCACGGGGGATTTTTGAACATATACTCGAAGCACGAAAGGTTTCGCCTGTATGCCGTCTCCGATCAAGGTTGCCGTTGTGGAAGATCACCAGGGGATCATCGACGGCTATCACATGCGCCTGACCGAAGCCAGCGGCATTCAACTGGTGGGCGTGGCGCAAAACGGCGAGGAACTGAACGACCTGTTGGAGAAAACGCGCGAACTGGACGTGCTCATCATGGATGTGAATGTGCCCACCTCGGCGATGGACAGGAACCCGATCCCGATCCTCCATTACGTCCCCTATATCCTGAGGAACAACCCGCAGTTGAATATCCTGGTCATCTCGATGCTCGAACAGCCCGCGCTGGTGAAGGCATTGGCGCAGGCGGGCGTGAGCGGCTACATTTTGAAGGGCAACGGCGACGCCATCCGCAGACTGCCCGCCATTCTCAAGAGCGTTTCCTCGGGCGGACGATACTTCGAGGGGCTGGAAACGGACGCGGAAGGCAAGCCGGTTCTCACCAACCGACAACTGGTGGTGCTGACCTTTTGCGCCTCCTACCCGGACCTTTCGACCGAGCATGCCGCCCAGCAGTTGGGCATTGCGCCTTCCACCGTGCGCAACCTGCTCTCGGAAATCTACGAACGCCTGGGCGTGCGGACGAAAGCCGCCGCCATCTCGCGCGCCAAAGAACTTGGCTTGATCCCCTAGATATTGCGGCCGGGGCGTCTCTCCTTAGGGGAAAGCGCCCTGGGACTTATGAGGGGACAGCCTGAGAGGGCTGTCCCCAAGTGGGTTAAAAGCTGACCTGTTTACCGGTATGCGCCTGCTTTGCAAAGACCGCCGCTTTTTCAGCGGCGGTCTTTGCGTGTCATTCGACCACGAAGTACATGGCGCGTTGTTTGCCCATCGTCTTTGCCTGGTACATCAGCGCGTCGGCTTTGTTCAAAAAGTCGTCCACAGACAGGGGCGGGGAGTGGAATGTGACCACGCCGATGCTGAGGGTGACCGGCGAAGCGAGCGCGGTCATTTCACGCGAGACGGCTTCCTCCACCTTGTTGACCACGTATTTAACGCTGGCGCGGTCGACGTTCGGCAGGAACAGCGCGAACTCGTCGCCGCCCAGCCGCGCGAACAGGTCGGTTTTGCGGATGATACCGGAAATGACCTGCGCGATCAGTTTCAATTGCTCGTCCCCGGCGCTGTGACCGCGCGTGTCGTTGACCTGTTTGAAGTTGTCGAGGTCGATATACATCAGGCTGATGGGGTAGGAGAGCCGGTCGGCGCGCTGTAATTCCAGCCCCAGTTGTTCGCGGAACTCGCGGCTGTTGAAAATGCCCGTCAGCGGGTCGCGGCGGGAGATCTCGCGCTCGAAGCGAATGGTGAGTTTCAATTCGTTCAACAGGTAGGCAATCAGGGAATAGACTGCCAGCCGCGCGCCGAAGTTAAAATAGCGGATCCATTCGCTGGAGTAGTATTCGCCCGCCTGCCAGTTGCTGACCAGCCAGACGACAAGACTTGCGGCAATGACGAAATAGCCGCCGCGCAGGCTGGCATACCAGGTGGCGAATGAGATCGGGAGCAGGTAGAGGAAGGAAAAAGCGATCTCGGAACCGGCGGCATAATCGAGCCAGCCGATCAGGACGATCAGCAGGAAGGCGATGGTGTAGACCCCCGTTGTGCTTAATCGCTTGAGTTTCGGGTGCAGGAATCTCCACAGTCGGCGCATGGCTGTTGTGCATCTTACCATTTTTTCGGGCGGGTGTCATGCGCTGGCGCGCGCCGGGTTGCGCGCCCTGCG
>CAYPHR010000030.1:0-16175 GCA_964410375.1 uncultured Anaerolinea sp.
GAAACGGTAATGCATGCCTTCGTACACGTCTCCCGTCCACTGCCAGACATTGCCTGCCATGTCGTACAGTCCATAAGGCGAAGCGGAATCCAACGTGGTGTAACTTTCTTCTGCAAGCGTGTATGTGTTTCCGTTGTAAAAACCGACAGGCGTGGTGTTGCCCAGTTTGCCGAACATCTTCACGAACAGGTCGAACGACGAATAATAGTTGGCGTTGTTGCGCTCGATGTGCGTGCCCCACGGGAAGGGCAGTCCGTGCCCATTCACCAGTTCGGTGCTGCGCGCGGCTTTCTCCCATTCGATCTCGCTCGGCAGCCGCCAGCCGTAGAACTCGCAGTACGCGTTCGCGCCAAACCACGTCACCATCGTGGCGGGATGGTTGCTGTATTCGTGGATTGAACGAAAGGTCTGTCCATCAAAAGTGACGCGCACGCCGTCCGCTTCGGTGGGGAAGAAGAGTTTGTCGCCGGGCTTGATCTCCTCCTCGTGCTTGTACCCATCATAAGGATCACCCGGATAAAAACCATGCGCTCCGAGTTCCACCCAAACCTGCTCGCCAGTCTCGATCTCCACCTCCCCGACACGGATCGCGCCTGCCGCGAGCGCTTCGTTCAGGAAGCGGGCATACTGCTCGTTTGTGACGGTCGTAACCATCATTTCGTAGTTGTAGTCCACTTCGGTCATGTGGTCGTGTTGTCCGTAGGGGAAACTTCCAGCGGGGATCAAAGCCCAGGATTCGGGATCAACTCCCGTGTCAATGTAAGGAGGCGTGATGGCGGCGACGCTCGGCGCGGACGCGCAGGAGGTAATTATTGTTATTGCGAGGAGCGTCGCGACGAAGCAAACCCATCGGGCGGGGAGATTGCTTCGCCCCTTCGGGTCTCGCAAAGACATATTAATCCGCTTCATTTCTCCACCTCCTTGAGACTTTCCTCAAGCTCTTTGAGTTTTCGTTTCTGCTCCTGAATCTCGGTTTCCGTCGACTTCTTAAGTTCCGATTTATATTCCTGCGACCACCAGCCTTTTGCCTTGAACAGGTCGAGCAAACGCCAGACCATGAAGATCGCCAGCACGACCAGCACCGTTGCAAGACCGATGTCGGTCAACAGCATCGTCCAGTTGACGATGTTTTGCTGTTCGGCTTCGGTCGCGAACAGACGCTTCATCGAAAAAATAGTCACAGAGGCAAAGGCGAGGTTGGACATGATGATGATCGTCCAGCCGAACCATTTGCGGGCTTTGCCTTTCAGCCCCGAAAGATCGGCGAAGTAGAACAGGATGATGGTGGCGATCAGGCTGGCGAGGATGTGCCAGTGTCCCGTCAGGATGATGCGTTCCTCACGGTGGGGCCAGACGCGGAAGATCTCTGTCAGTTTGACCGCCATGAAAATCCCCACGCCGCTGACGGTGAAATTCATAAAGACCATCTGCCAGCCCGGTCCGAACTTGATCGGGTCGCGGAGCAGGGCTTGAATCTTCTGCCCGAAGGTCGGCTTTTCAACGCCCACCGTGCCTTCGCGGATGAGCATGCCCCATGAGTAGATGACGAAGAACAATGCTGCCAGCATCACGAAGACCGAGCCGACGTAAATGATGGTGTGTGCCGCTTCAACCCAGACCACCGAGAGCGCGCCTGCTGTGATGATGATGGTGCCGAAAATCATCAATGGCATGGCGATGCGGTGCAAGGTGCCTTGGAACTTCAGCCAACGCCCGACGATGAGCGTGATGGCGATGGCGATCAGGGTCAGCATGATGTGCAGGTGACCGATGATCGCTTTTTGCAGGTAGGTCTTGAACGGGTTGCGGATCAGGTCTTCCGCCAGGAAGGTTTCGTGACCGTTGCTCCAATACGAGCCGGAGACCGCCCCGAAGGCGGCGGAAAGCAGGGTGGAAACCGCCATCACAAAGAAAGCGACGCGTTCCAGGTCAAGTCCACTTTTGGTGCGGGCGTAGGGAGAGTCTGCGGGCAGGCGGTATTCCTTCTTCCACGGAGTGAGCGCGACCGCAAGCAGGATGCCCGCAAAGAACACCAGCGACTGCCCGAGCAGGAATAAACCATGAAAGGCGAAATTGCGTCCCCAGTAGGCGAACGCCATGCCGAAGATGACAGAGATCAGATAGCCGACGGTGATCGTGCCATTTATCATCGTCTGCTCGTGGCGTTTCATCGGGACGAGTTCGGTGATGAAATACACCTCGATGGCAACGATGGTCATGGCAATGGTATGGTACAGCATGATGATGCGGCCCTCGCGCGCCGCCGGGACCAATTCCATTTTCAGCAGGCGCACGACCACATCGCGGATGCCCCATTCCACCATCGGACCGGAGAGCATTCCAAAGATGGCGGTGATGAGCGAAACCACCGCGATGGCGACCAGTGTCAATCCGCGCGTGGAACGGAAGAGATAATCGAAACGTTCTTTGAGAAACTGCATAGATTGCCTCCAAATACAACCGCCGACCCCTGACCGCTGACAGAAACTGTCAACCGTCCGCGGTCGGCGGTAAGTATTAACACCTTGCACCATTTTCAGGAGGGCGCATCCTGTCGGCAAAGGGAGCAGGATGTCAGAACTATTGAAACCCCTCCTGTTCGTGAATTATCGCACAGGTTGTGTAATAAATATTGTGACTTATGTCACACATATTTATCGTAGTTTGTTCCCTTTGAAGAGCAAACTTGCTGAAGTTAAAGGCTCTTGTCCCGCCGTAATAAATCCTCAACGGTTTCCCTGCGTTGGATCAGTTTGACATTCCCCTCTTCCACCATCAAAACCGCCGGTCTGCGTGCACCGTTGTAATTGGATGACATGCTCAAGTGATATGCCCCCGAAACTGGGATCGCGATCAATTCCCCTTCTTTGACGTTCGGCAAGGATAGACCTTCGATGACGATATCCCCCGACTCACAAAACGGACCCGCGATGGAGACGACTTCGCTTCTTTCCCTCCCGACACCTGATACCGTCAAACAGGAATATCTCGCCCCGTACAACGCAAACCGCGGATTGTCTGCCATGCCGCCGTCAACGAGCAGCCAGGTCTTGTTCCCGCGCCTCTTCACCGCGCCGACGCGATAGATCGCCACGCCCGCCCGCGCGATGAGACTTCTTCCCGGCTCGAGGTGCAGGTGGGGGAGATCAAGTCCACGTGACTGACAGCCTTCGATCACCGCCTCCGCAATTCCGCGCACGTAGGTTTCAATGGACGGATTCGGCAATTCATCCTCGTGATAAGCCACACCCCAGCCGCCGCCGGGACAAAAATGCCATTCACCTGCAAAACCGACTTCCTTTGCAAGATCCAAAGCCGTTTCAATGGCGGGGATGAGCGGCTCCGGGTCGCGGAAGTTCGAACCTTGATGGAAATGAATTCCATTCAATTGCAAATCATGTTCTTTACAATACTTTGCGGCTTCGATCATTTCATCGCGCGTCATGCCGAATTTGCTGTCGTGTTGACCGGTCTGTGTGTGTGCGTGGTGAGTTGAAACAGCAACGCCGGGGAGGAGTCGCAGCCAGATATTTATGTCACTCTGAGCGGAGCGAAGAATGACATGAAGCCGATCGAGTTCCGTTAAATTATCCACAACAACTGTCCCCGCATATTCGATTGCGGATTTCAGGTCGTCGAGTGATTTATTCACCCCATGAACCAGAATATTTTCGCGCGGCACGCCGCCAGCGACGGCAATGGCAATTTCACCTTCTCCAGTACAATCCACCATCAACTTATGGGTTTGCGTCCATTCGGCGATGGCTTTGCACAGGAATGCTTTTCCTGCGTAGGTGATGCGCGAAGATGCAGGGTAGTGGGCGGATAATGCGTCTGTGTAGGATTTGATGTAGAAGTCCAGAGTGGAACGGTCATATAAATATAACGGAGTCAGGTACCGGTCCGCGAGAGAGGCGAGTTCATGTCCCGCGATGGTCAGAGAATCGTTTTCGATTTTCGTCGAGATGGGGAAGATGTCAATTCGGTCCATTTTCAAGATCGCCGGCAAGTTGAATTCGGTTCTTTCCAAGGTGTTTTGATCGAAGCGCGGCGTTATCGGCGGCGACAAGAAGCTGCTGCTGGTTGGACGCATCCTGTGGGAAGGTGGCGATGCCCATGCTGAGCGTGTAGCCTGGCACGCCAGTTCCGGATGGTGATGGCGGAGCGCCCGCTTGTGCCGCCTGATATAAACGTTCTGCGAACGCTTGCGCATTTTTTGAGTCGGTATTGGAAAGGATGACGGCGAACTCGTCGCCTCCGTAGCGCGCGGCGACATCGTATTTGCGCAGGTTCTTTTGCACGATCTCCCCAACCGCTTTCAGGCGCGCATCACCGGCTGGATGTCCCCACGTATCGTTGTATTCCTTAAAGGAATCGATGTCGAAAATGATGAGGGAGAGGTTGCCGCCGGTGCGCTGGGCGCGTTCGATCTCGGATGCAAGGGATTGTTCGAATACGTGGCGGTTTGCCAGACCCGTCACGGCATCGGTGGTTGCCAGTTTTTTTATCTGAGCATGCAGTCTGGCATTATCGATTGCGAGTGCTATTGGACCGGCAATGGTTGCAAGCAGATTGACATCTGTTTCGGTTAATTGACGGGAAGAATTGGCTTCCACGTTCAACGTCCCAAGAACGGTGTTTTCTTTCATGAGCGGGATGCATATCTCACTGGTGATGCTCTCGTCCGATTTCAGGAAGATGGTTTCCTTCGTCGTATCCTCGATGAACTGGATCGCTTTTGTTCGGACGGCTTTCCCGTTAACTCCCTGACTGACGTGGATCTTTGATATGGTGTTTTCGGTGGGATACCCGACCTCGGCAACAAGCTGCAGGTATTCTGTCTCCAGCAGGTAGATGCTGATGTGGGTGTAGCCGAATGCATCCCTTAATCCGCTCATGACCAGGTTCGCAACGGTTTCCATATCCAGCGAGGATGCGATGCTTTTGGAGATATCCTGTACGACGGATAGAATGTGCAAATTCTCCTGTGCTTCAGCGTGCAGGGATGCCCGTTGCAGGGATTCGGATATCTGACTGGATAGTGTCTCCATGGTTTTGATATCGAGCACATCGAACGCATGCGGTTCGAGACTTTCCACATAAAGAACACCGAAGAGTTTTCCCTGTTTCCAGATCGGCGTGCAGATGGCGGCGCCAAAATGCTGTTCATTGGAGAAGTAGTAAGGATCATTTGCCACATTTTCGGCGATGTAGGTTTTTTGTATCATGGCGGTATGACCGATGATGCCTTCCCCCAATTTCTGGCGGTATCCCGGCTGGTATCCAAAATCCTCCGTCCCTGCAATGACAGCGACTTCGAGCATATCATCCGGAGTCAGAACGGAAATGGCTGCTTCGGGATAACGAAAGCGCTGGATGATCGCATCCACTGCGCGCTGAAGGATTTCTTTCTCGTCGAAACTGTTGGCTACGATCCTGCCGGTTTCCTCGAGCAGGGTCAATTGCTCGGAGCGGCGTTTTTCCGCCCTGAGCAGGGCTTGTTCGGTGGTGACATCATGGAAGATGATTACGCGGCCGATGAGTTCCCTGTTGTGTTTTGTAAGCGGTATGATCCTGGCTTCATACCACGTAATGCCTTCGCCCTGCGGCAGTTCCAGAATTAGATTGGCGTTGTTTTCGTTCCAAACTTCCTTGAAACGTTCCCGCTGCGGCAGGAGCGAGAATATATCCATATCGTCCGTGATGATATCGATGCCCAGCAGTTTTTTCGCAGTGAGATTTGCATCCGTGATGCGATCGTCGGTGCCGGCAATGACGATGGCATCGCGGATGCCGTCCATGACCATGTTCGATGCAAGCGGGAGCAGGCTGGAGACGCCGTATCGAAAGAATCCAAACGCGAGCAGGGGAGCGGAAATTGCGAATGATAAGGGGGTGGGATCGAGCGTGGGCGTGCTGTCTTCGATCAGGAAAAAGATGTTGACGAGAGTTGTGATCAATGCACCGACGAGAATTACGCCGGTCTTCACGCGGAACGCTTTTTCGCTTTGAAAATAAACGAACGTATAAACCACCAGCCCGATTCCGATCAGAATGTAGGCAATAAAGGCAAAGATCCAGAAACCGGGTTCGAGGTCCAGAAGGAGCGCACCGGGCTGCGAAACCGGCAGCCGCATCGAACTCCAGATCAGCGAATGCCAGTCGTTGGATGTTCCCAGTAAAAATGCGACAAAGCCCGGAATCGTCAACAGAATGACGCGTCCGCGCTTCGACCACCATGCACTGATGCCTGTGTACCGCAGAGCAAACCCCAGCCACAGCGGAGGCGAGAGCATCATCCCAAGGTACAGCATTTTTCTGGCGGCGATCTTTACGGACAGCGCGGGATGCAGGATCTCCAGCATGTAAAATCCTGCCCAGATCGACATGCAGAGCATGAGGAAACCCAGCGTGCGCGCGCCGGGTCTTTGCCAATTAAGGAATGCCTGAGCGGCAATGCCGATGGTCAATACGACCATCGACCCAAGACAGATCAGGTAGACCGGCAGGCTGAGTTCCATGGGATGTAGATTTTATTCTTATTCGTCGAAGAACAGTGTCCACCATATTTCCCAGTTTTGCAGCGGGGTTGGTATTGGCACCGGGGTGTTGACGATAACCGGTTCACTGCCCGGCACGCCGAGCGGAATGACAGGCTGATCACCTTCCTGGAGCAAATGTCCCTCCGTACGCGCCCATTCCTCCACCGCTTCCGTCGACTCGGCGTATGCCACCTGGGTTTGCAGAGCGTTTTGGGTTTGCATGGCTTGTGTGGCAAGCGCCTGCACCTGATTGCGCTGGTCGTTCAAACGGTTCAACTCCTCCAGCCGAGAGTTGAACTCGACGATGAACAGGATCAAAATGAAGATCCCGGCAAATATAGCCACGCGTCGAAATTGGATGGGAATCTGAAACATGGCTTTATCTTAATCCCATTCGCCCGTGTTGGCAAACCCTTTTGTGGTACAATCCTGCCCCGCAGGGCGTTGTACCCTTCGTCCTGACATCTCATGCCGGAAAGGGCTTAAAGAAAATGAAAGTTTTGCTTGTTAAGGATGTATACAAACTCGGACGCGCTGGGGATATCAAAAAGGTCGCCGACGGATACGGCCGCAACTTCCTCATCCCGCAGGGGCTTGCCGTGCTCGCCACCGAAGGCGCCATGAAGCAGATCGAACGCATCAAGTCACAGGCGGAGATCCGCCGCAATGCCCAGAATCAGGAACTCAAGGGCATCGCCGATCAGATCAGCGAAGTGACCCTCACGTTTCCCTCCAAAGCCGGTGAAACCGGAAAACTCTACGGTTCCATCACCCCGCAGGATATTGCCACCGCGCTCACCGAAAAGATCCGCTTTGAGATCAAACGCCAGCAAGTGGATACCCAACCCATCCGCAACCTCGGCGAATTCACCGCGCACGTGCGCCTCACAATGGACCTCGTCCCTGAGATCAAGGTCATCGTTTACCGAGAAGGTGAAAGCCCTGAGAGCGTACTGCAGGTAGCTGAAACGTCGAAGCCGGAACCCGTTTCAGAACAACAGGAAGAACCCACTGCAGAAGCGCCAGCCGAAACAGCCGAATAAAATTGTAAACTCATCACCGGCTCCAGCCGGTGATGTTTGTAATACAATACAATCATGCCCGAAACCATAGGTCAGCGCCTCAAAAAGGCGCGCGAGGCGCGCTATCTTACCATTGAAAAAGCATCGGCAGATACGCGCATTCGCACAATATTTTTACAGGCATTGGAGGCGGACGATCACACGGTCATGCCCTCCGCCGCACAGGGGCGTGGTTTTTTGCGCAATTATGCCGAATATCTCGATCTCAACATCGACGAGATCATCTCGGAGATGCAAAGGATTGCACCAGAACCCGTTGAGATCAGCGGACCGCTTCCACAAGTCAACCTCGTTGAGACGGAACTCCCTCCCTTAACCGAATCAAAGGAAGAAGAACCCGCGCGTCCTTTCTGGACCCGCTGGTTTGCCCGGCGGACCAAAGCCGAATCTACCCCGCTGCCGATCCCGGAGCCTGTTGCCGAAGAGATCACGGAGCAACCATCTGAGCTTGGTCATGAAATGGCAGAGGATTTGCCGGAAGAAAAGCCGACGCCGCGCGGACGCAAGAAAAAGAAAGTAGTAGAAGAACCACCTCAGCCACAGGTTGAGGTGGAGGAGATAAAGCCTCCAGTGGAGACTCTGCCGGAAGAGATAGAGCAGGTTCTCGTTCAGAATGAAGCGAAGCCGGGTCTGTTCGCGAAGATCTCTTCGTTGTTTCGTCCCAAAGCCAAGCAGGTGGAACCTGAATCCACTGTCGAAGTGGAAGAGACCGTACCTGATCCGGTTGAAGAAAAAAACGCCGTTCCATCCCTGCCTGCGGACGTGATTTTGGCAGAGATCGGGGCGCAGTTGCGCGAGCGGCGCGAGTTGATCAGCCTGACGATCGATGAGGTGGAACGGCACATCAAGCTGCGCGCGGTATTTGTGAAAGCATTGGAAGATGGCGCGTTCGACAAATTGCCATCGCCCGTGCAAACGCGCGGAATGCTGACAAATTATGCCACTTTCCTTGACTTGGATGTGGATATGATCCTGTTGCGCTTTGCCGATGCGTTGCAGGCAAGGCGGCGGGAGAAGTATGCCGAAACGCCGCGCGAAAAGATCCAGACGCAGGTGCAAACCTCCATGCCGTTCCTGCGGGCGTTCATTGCAGGCGACTTGATCTTCGGTGTGGTGATGATCGCCGCGCTCGTGGTGCTGGCAGTATGGGGCGGCGGTCGTGTGATCCGGTTGCAGAGTGAGCGGGAGCAGATTCAGGCGACCGCTCCATCGATTGTCGATGTGCTTGGCGATCTGCCTTTGCCGACGGTTTCTCTGGCTGCGACGTTTGCTTTTGAAGGCGAGGGGACTCCGCCTGCGGGCGAGGAGACTCCCGAAATACTGGATGAGCCGACGCTCGGTAGTTCAGCCAATGTGGTGGTGTCCGTCCTTGCGGTGGAACGCACGTTTGTACGCATCTCTGTGGATGGGGAAGTGGCGTTCGAAGGCAGGATGGCTCCGGGCGAGACCAAAGTGTTCGAAGCGGATGATCAGGTGGTTGTGTTAACTGGTAATGGCTCTGCGCTGAGAATTACGTATAATGGACGTGATCTGGGCTTGATGGGCGGCGCAGGTGAAGTGGTCAGCCGCGTGTATCTGATTTCCGGCGTAGCGACGCCGACAGCCACCATCCCGCCCACACCGACCAACACGCCTCCGGTCACGCCGACGTTTACACCCACATCCACACCGACGGTGACGCCGCCGGCAAGTCAGTAACGCTTACATACAATAGAGGTTTTGTGTCAAAAAATACATTTCATTTAGTTTCCATGGGCTGTTCGAAAAATACGGTCGACTCTGATTCAATGGCGCAGTTACTGCAACGGGACGGGTATCTTCCTGTTGATAATCCCGCCAAGGCTTCGGTATTGATCGTCAATACCTGCGGATTTATTGGTCCTGCAAAGGAAGAATCGTACAAGGTGTTGGGGGAGTTGGCAGGCTCCAAGAAAAAGAATCAGGTCTTGATCGCGGCGGGATGCCTCACCCAGCGTTACGGCGTGGAAGTGGCTCAGAAAGTCCCAGGTATTGACGGCATCCTCGGCACGCGCCGCTGGATGGATATTGTTCAAGTCGTGAGCGAATTGCGCAAGAGCAAACATCCCCAACCGATCTACCATCTGCCCGAAGCGCCGACCGTCGGCTCGGATGAACATGAAGCGTTGCGGGTCAGTGTGGCGGGAACAAGTGCATATATCAAAATTGCGGATGGCTGCCGCCGTCCATGCGCGTTCTGCGCGATCCCGCTCATCAAGGGCACAGCGGTTTCACGTCCGATTGAATCTATCATCAATGAAGCGCGCCTGCTGCGTGATAACGGCGTGCGCGAACTTATCCTCATTGCGCAGGATACGACCGATTACGGTCATGACCTTGGTATGAAGGATGGTCTCGCGGTTTTGCTGGAGCAGTTGACCGATGCTGTTCCCGATGTGGATTGGATCCGCATCATGTATGCCTATCCGGGTTACGTCACCGACCGCCTGATCGAAGCGATGGCGACGCGCAAGCAGGTGCTTCCGTATCTCGACATGCCGCTCCAGCACGCGCACCCCAAAACGCTCTACCGCATGAAGCGCCCGTCCAACATGGATTGGGTTCACAGGACGCTCGGAAAAATGCGCGCTGCCATGCCGAACATCGCCATGCGTACCACTTTCATCGTCGGCTACCCCGGTGAGACGGACGAGGAATTCCAAGCGTTGCATGATTTTATCAATGAGATTCGATTCGACCGCGCCGGAGGTTTTCAATTCTCCTTCGAGCCGGGGACGACATCCGCGCCTCTGGGCGACCCCGTGCCTGCTTCCGTCAAAGAGGAACGATACAACCGCCTGATGGAACTCCAGCAAACGATCTCCCTGCAGGTGAATCAATCCTACGTCGGAAAAACGCTGGATGTGCTGGTGGAGGGTTGCAACGATGGCATCTCCATCGGACGTTCCTACCGCGACGCACCCGAAATTGACGGGCTGGTCTTGATCGAAGGGAAAGCCGAGGTCGGCGATATTGTCCCTGTGCGGATCACCGGCGCATTGGCATACGACTTGACGGGCGTGCCGGCGGAAGTGAAAACGTTGATCCAATTATAGGTTTGCACAATTAATAAAAAGAGACCGCTGCCCAAAAAGCAGCGGTCTCTTGGTTAAGATACTCTTGCCAGCGCAGTCGCTCCGAGGATCAGGGCGGAAAGCGCGAGATTGATCCGCAGGAGGAGTAATTCCTTTTTCTGCAATTTGGCGAGTTCGGTTTCCTCCGCTTTTTCCTTTTTCATCAGTGTGCGGTGGATGGCGGGAAGTACTTCCCAGGTTTGGATGGCGCTGACCACGACCATCAATACGGCGAATCCATGCTTGACGAGGATGGCGAACGACCATTGCGTGCTGAGCGAGAGGAAGCCGTCATAGTGCGGGCTGGTGCTGAGTTGGAAGAGTCCCGTCACCAGCAGGATGCCCATGCAGAACCATGCGAGCGGTTCAAGTCGTTTTTGCAGGGCGGAGATCAGGCTGAGTTGGTCGCCCAGGTTCAAGGTCCGGTGGGAGGCAGGCAGGACGAGGATGTTGATGGCGGCGAGGCTGCCGATCCAGACTACGGTTGCCAGCATGTGCAGCCAGTAAATGACCGCCAATGTCCAAGTGGAAGGTGCTTCCATAATGTTATGGAGTCGGCGATGTTTCGGTCGGTTCCGGGGTGGGACCTTCTGTGGGTGATCCATCCACCGTGGGCGTCGGCGTGATGATGAGTTCCGGCGTGGCTGTGGGCGGGAAGCAGATCAACAGCGCTTCTCTATAGTTTGCATCGGCGGCGGCGTCCAGTGCGCCGATGGCAGCGGCATTGTTATATTGATCCACTGCGCCGCAGTAATCGCCTCGCAGGTAAAGTTCATCGCCATAGCGCATGAGCGCGAAGTAGTAGCGCTGTGATGCGGTCATGGTGCCGTCCCAAAGGGAGGGCCAGCCTGCGCCAACCTGCGAAAAGTACACGACGGCTTGTTCCCAGTTCAGCTCCCAGAAGCTTGCGCCGGTGATGTAGGCGCGTGCGCCTTCGCGAAGCCCAATGGATGAATTGTCGAGAGGACCGAAGCGTTCGGCAAGGGTCAGGTAGTAGATACCGCCTTCAAGGTTACCCTGCTGTGTGATCAGGCTGTATCCGTAATTGCGGAGAACGAAGTAGTACATACCGTCCACTTTGGCGGTGTTATAGGTTGGGTCAAGCTTGCGGATGGTGTCCAGCGCTTCCAGTGCGCCCGCCCAATCCTGTGCGCGGATGAGTTCCTGCGCGCGCCCGAAGGCGCTTTCCGCGCCGCTGAAATCGGGAGTAGGTGTGATGGTGGCGGTGGGCGCCGGGGTTGGGACGGAACTCAGGACAAGCACTTCCGTTAATTTATCCCGCGCGCCGGGGTAGGATGGGTCCTTGTCAATGATGAATTCAAGGCGCTGGCGTGCGTTTTCGTAGCGTCCAAATTCGATGTCCACCAGTGCGAAGGAGAACTGTTCGGTGAGTTGTTCGGCAAGAATGGCTCGTTCCGCTGTCCTGCGCGCTCCGATACCGGAGGAATAGCCGCCCAGTCCACCAAGTCCAATGAGCAGGATGAACCCCAGAACGCTGATAAGGATGGGACGCCAGTGTTGGGTTTTCTTCACTGCCTTGATCGGTTGGGTATCTTCTTCCTGATAGGGTTGATTGGGTTGTGTGTTTCCAAGTTGTTCTGACATGAGGATGATTATACATTCCTTTGAAAAATTGCGATTTTTTTCTTAGATTGGTTTTATTCAGCTACATTCTGAATAAGAGCTTCACTTCGGACCAGATGATCGCCAGCGCAATGCTGCCGCCGATGACCATGCCGATCAGCGCAGTGACGACGGCGCCGCCAGGCAGGTATAGTGCGAGTAGATAGGTGATAACTCCGCCCACGACCGCTGCCAGCAAGCCTTTGAATACGGCGCTGTTCGTTTTCAGGGGTTCATGCGTTCGTTTGGAGAGCCAGATGAGCAGGATGATGGCTTCGATCAGCAGGGCGATCTCGGCAAACGCGATGATCGGCGCGCCAATGTCCGCGAACAGGAAAACGCCCGCGATGCCGATCGCAAGGAACATGGCAAGCCGTAGAAGGACGGCGTACAGCGGCACCATCGGTTCCTTGCGGGCGTAGAATGCACGGACTGCCACTTCATGGATGACATAGCCCGTCAGCGTAGCAAGGTAGGCGCGCGTGGTCCAGGTGATGAGCGTGGAAACCGTCTCGTCGAAGCCGAAGACAATTCGTACCAGCGGATTGATCCCTGCCGCCATGACCGCTGCGATCGGCAGGGTAAGTGCGATCAGGACTCGCAGGGAACGTTCGACCGTAGCGCCGAATTCCTTCCAGTTTTGTTTTGAGGCGAGTTCTGAGAGAGTCGGTAAAAGCGCGGTGGCGAGAGCGGTCCCAAGGATGGTTTCCGGCACTTGCATGATCATCCAGCCGTAGGTCAGTGACGTGACCGCGCCGACCTGATCCAGCCGCGAAGCGAGATTATCGCGCGCGATGAAGATAAGTTGGATGCCCGCCATCGTGAACAAACGCGGAGCCATCAATTTGACAGCTTCGATCAAACCCGTGTGACGGATGTCCAATGCGGGCGTCCAGCGAAAACCGAACTTGAACAGCATCGGAACCTGCACCAGCAGGTGCAGCGCGGCGCCGATGATGACGCCATAGACCATGCCGTAAATTCCATATCTTGGCACAAGCACAAGCGCCCCAAAAATATGTCCCACGTTATATAGACTTGGCGCTATGGCGGGCATGACGAAATGCTGGTTCGCCTGAAGCGACGCCATCACCAGCCCGCTGATGGAAAAGATCATTGTGGCGATCAGGTTCAGCCGCATTAGCTCCGCCAGCAAAACGCGCTGGTCTTCATCGAAACCCGGCGCAATGCCGATCTCTGCGTCCACGATCTGCTGTGCGAAGATGGCGACCAGCAGCGCAAAGATGCCCGTCACCACAAACCCGAAATTCGCCACGCGCGAGAACAGATCCCATGCCGCGGCGCGGTCTTTGGTCGTGAGATATTCCGTCAACAGCGGAATGAATGCCATTGCCAGCGCCCCGCCGGAGATCAACGCGAACAAAAGATCGGGCAGGTTATTTGCCGCATTAAAGGTGTCCAGCAGATGCACTTCGTCCGCGTAAATTCGTGAAACGATCATCGTTTCCACGAATGCCAGCACCTTATTGATGAAAAAGAAGAACGCAACGATCAGCGAGTTGCGTGCAAGGCGCGAAAGTTTATTCATTCAATTCCTGTAACGCTATTTTGTCTCAGGTGAATCCAACTCGATGCCCGGTAATTTTTCAGCCAGCAAATGCGTTTTGTGGATCAGCACCGGCAGGCATTGCGGACAGATATAGTTGGTTTCATTTTTAAACGTCATGTGCAGCAAAGGCACTTGTTCTTCATTGCGTCCGCAGTTCAGGCAGTTTTTTTCACTTTGTGTATTCATGCTTCTCCTAAAATGTTCCCTTGATCATGCCGCCGTCCACGCTCAACATCACACCGGTGATATAGGATGCGGCAGGGCTGACGAGGAATACCGCGGCATTAGCGAACTCCCCGGGCGTTGCCATCCTCCCAAACGGACTCTCCGCCGCCTGCCGCTTCGCCTCTTCCTCGACCGTGGTGCTGTTCGCTTCCGCCCGGACCTCCAGCAACTCTGTGACCCGTTCCGTCTCCGTCCAGCCCGGTATGATCGAATTGACGCGGACGCCTTCCTTGCCAAGATCCAGCGCAAGAGATTTGGTCAAGCCGATGGTCGCCAGACGGATGCTGTTCGAAAGGATCAGGTTGGGGATCGGCTGTTTCACCGACAGCGACGTGATCGTTAGAATGCTCGGCGAATCCGATTTTCGCAAGTACGGAAGCGCCGATTGTATCAGACGTACATGAGCCATCAGGCACAGGTCAATGCCTTTTTGCCAATCCGTCTCGCTCAATGACTCGAGAGCGCCGGGCTTCGGTCCGCCCGTGTTGGTGATGAGAATATCCAACCCGCCGAGGGATTCTGCGGCTTGTTTTATCAGGTTTTCGGGCACATTCGGCAAACTGACATCCCCAGCCAGCCCAATGACTTGTGAGCCTGTCTCTTTTTGCAGTTTCTCTGCTTTGGCTTTGACCTTTGCCTCGTCCCGCCCGTTGATGGCGACCTTGCAGCCTTCTTTCGCCAGCCCCAGCGCGGCGGCGTAGCCCAACCCCTGTGACGAGCCAGTGACAAGCGCGCGTTTGTTTTTGAGTCTTAAGTCCATGATATCTTCTCCGTAGGGGCAAGGTTTCCCTGCCCTTGTGATGGGGCGAGATGACCTCGCCCCTACATAACCATCTCGATCTTCGTATCCCAGACATCCCCATCCGTCCAGTTCGATTCCACCCATTTTGCCACAGTTTGCAAAGCGGATTGCAGAAAGGTATGGTCATTTCCTACCATCGCGCAGACGATGATGGACTCATCCCATTTGTCGTGCAAACCCATCTCCGCCACAGAGACGTTGAACTCGCGCCTCAAACGCGACATAAGTGGCTTGATTCGTCCACGCTTGTCTTTCAGCGAAGTGCAGAGGGGGATTCGGAGGTGGATGGTAAGTGTGGCGAGCATGTTGATTTTCGACTTGCGGATTATGATTTTCGATTTACAATCCCATTTATGGACATCGAAACCCGATACAACCAAGCGCTTGATTATCTCTATTCCTTCGTGGATTATAGCCTCAAACATTCGTCCGAACTTGCCAAAGCGGATTTCAACCTCGACCGCATGTTCGCGTTGATGGAGTCGCTGGGGGAGCCGCAGAAGAAATATCCCATCATCCATGTGGCGGGGACAAAGGGGAAAGGGTCGGTCTCGGCGTTGTGCGCGTCCGCGCTGCAGGCGGCGGGATACAAGGTTGGCTTGTACACATCGCCGCATTTGGAAGATTACGTCGAACGGATTCGCGTCAATGGCGAACCGATCTCGCATGAGCAATTGATCGAGCTGGTGGAGGAGATCAAACCGCATGTGGCGAAAATTCCCAAACTGACCACGTTTGAAATTACCACCGCGCTGGGTTTCATGGCGTTCGCCAAATTCGGCGTGGATGCGGCGGTTCTGGAAGTCGGCTTGGGCGGGCGGCTGGATGCAACCAATGTCGTCATGCCGAAAGTTTCTGTCATCACCTCGCTGTCATACGATCACATGGCGGTGCTTGGCAACACGCTCGCGCTCATTGCGGGGGAGAAAGCGGGCATCGTCAAGGATGGCGTGCCTGTCGTCTCCTCCCCACAAAAGGACGAAGCGCTCCAAGTTCTTCTGCGCGTAGCCAAATCAAAAAATTGTGAATTTACGCTGGTTGGGAAGGATGTAACCTTTGAGTTTGTCGAGTCGTCTTTGGATGGACAAAAACTCAGAATTCAGAATTTGGAATTCAGAATTCCGTTGCTCGGCTCGCACCAGATCGAAAACGCCGCCACCGCCTACGCCGCATTGAAAGCCGGCGGAATTCCCATTGCGGATGAAGACATCCAAAAGGGATTTTCTCAGGTACAATGGC
>CAYPHR010000030.1:16185-18436 GCA_964410375.1 uncultured Anaerolinea sp.
CTCGACCCACCCGTGATCTTTGACTCTGCCCATAATCAGGATTCGTTCGAGAAGCTGTTTGAAACGCTCGAGACATACTTCCCCGGCAAAAAGGTCTATCTTATTTTCGGCGCATCGGAAGATAAGAACATCCCCGGCATGTTCGATGCGATGAGACCGAAGATTCAGAAATTGATCATCACGCGTGCGGATCATCCAAGAGCCTTGAGCGTGGAGCATATTCAGGGTCTCGCCGAACAGGCTGAGGTGGAGTCGGAGGCGGTGGTTCCCGTCCGGGAGGCGTTGAAGCGCGCTCATGAATTGTCGTCAAACGATGGTAGCATTGTGTTATCCGCCGGTTCGATGTTCGTGACCGCGGAAGTAATGAGAGAATGGAAAGTTTTGAATGACCCAACCCAACTGGACTGAAGAAGATAATTTTGACCTGACGCTCTCGCAGCGGACGGAGGAGTTGTACCGCATCCCCAACCTCGAGCCGAAAGCGGACGGGTTGATCGAGGCGGTTGTCCTGCCGCTGCGCGACATGGTCATTTTCCCGCGCATGGTCTCGCCGATCTTTGTCGGGCGGGAAGGCTCGTTGATGGCGGTACACGAAGCGCAGACGAAGGAACAGACCGTTATCGGTTTAACCCAGCGTGACCCCGAAGTGAACGACCCGGGCGCGGAGGATTTTCTGCCCATCGGTGTGGAAATGGCGGTGGGGCGCTTGCTGAACATGCCGGACGGTTCGCGTTCCGCGCTGGTGCAGGGACGCAGGCGTGTGGAGATCGTCGAGTTCATCCGACTGAAACCGTATATCAAGGTGCGCGCGCGGGTGATCAACGAACCTGTGACCGCCGACCGGCAGACGCAGGCGTTGATGCGCTCGGTGTTGAGTCTGTTCGAGCGCTGTATTCAATTGGATCGTTCGATCCCCGAAGAAGCGCATTTGTTCGCGTTGAATATTTCGGAGCCCGGCTGGCTGGCAGACATGGTCGCCACGTCGCTGGCGTTGACCTACGAAGCGAAACTGCGCCTGTTGTTGATCCTTGACCCGAAGGCGCGGCTGGGACAGTTGAACAACCTGCTGGCACAGGAAGTGGATGTGCTCGAACTCGAAGATGAGATCCACTCGCGCGTGCAGAATGAAGTGGATAAAAGCCAGCGCGAATTCTACCTGCGCGAGCAGATGAAGCAGATCCAGACCGAATTGGGCGAAGGTGATATCTTCACGCGTGACGCGGCGGAGTTGAAGAAGAAGCTCGAGTCGGCGAGCCTGCCCGAAGAGGCAAAGAAGGTCGCGTTCAAGGAATTGGAACGCCTCAACCAGATGCCGCCCATGGCGCCCGAAGTCGGCATCATCCGCACGTATATTGACTGGATCCTCGACCTGCCGTGGAGCAATTCCACGCCGGATAACCTCGATGTAAAGAACGCCGCCAAAACGCTCGAGCGCGATCATTACGGCTTGAAGAAAGCCAAAGACCGCATCCTTGAATATATTGCGGTGCGTTCGCTCAAACCCAAAAAGGAGCGCCAGCCGATCCTGTGTTTCGTCGGTCCGCCCGGGGTGGGGAAGACCTCGCTCGGACGATCAATTGCTGATGCGCTGGGACGCAAGTTCGTGCGCGTTTCGTTGGGCGGCGTGCGCGATGAGGCAGAGATCCGCGGACACCGCCGCACCTACATCGGCGCGCTGCCCGGGCGTATCATCCAGACGATGAAGCGGGCTGGCACTTCCAATCCGCTCTTCATGCTGGATGAGATCGACAAACTGTATTCGGATTTCCGCGGCGATCCCGCTTCGGCGATGCTTGAAGTGCTGGACCCGGAACAGAACTACGCCTTTAGCGATCACTACCTAGAAATGCCGTTCGACCTGTCCAAGGTGATGTTCGTGACGACGGCGAATTCGCTGGGGAGCATCCCGTCCCCCCTGCTTGACCGCATGGAAGTGATCGAATTCCCGGGTTACATCGAAGAGGAAAAGATCGAGATCGCCAACCGCTATCTCATTCCGCGCCAGATCGAAGAGAATGGCATCGAAGATCTGGAGATCAAGTTCGAGATTCCCGCCTTGCAGAGAATCATCCGCGAGTACACGTATGAGGCGGGCGTCCGCAACCTCGAGCGCGAGATCGGACGCGTATGCCGCAAGATCGCACGTCTCAAAGCGGAGGGGAAGAAATATCCGACCTCCATCGCGCCCGAAATGATCGAAAAACTGCTCGGACCGCAACAGGTCATCCCGCCCGAAGCCGAACGCACGGAC
>CAYPHR010000031.1:0-18251 GCA_964410375.1 uncultured Anaerolinea sp.
GTCCGCCGCCCGCAAACGGGATACACGCTCGGGCGTACACTCCCCGAGACAGCGCACGGTCAAGCCCGGACCCGGGAACGGCTGCCGCCACACCAAGCCTTCATTTAGTCCGAGAGCTTCCCCCACCAAGCGGACCTCATCCTTGAAGAGATAACGCAACGGTTCGACAAGATCAAATTCCATGTCTTCGGGCAATCCGCCCACATTGTGATGGGATTTGATCTTCGCCGCCTTGCTGCGATCAGGACCGGAAGACTCGACCACATCGGGATAAATCGTTCCCTGCACCAAAAATTTCGGCTGACCAAGATCCTTCGCTTCGCGCTCGAAGATGCGGATGAATTTCTCCCCGACGATTCTTCGCTTCTGTTCTGGGTCGGTGACGCCCTTCAACGCGCCGAGGAAATCGTCAGCGGCGTCTACGGTCACTAGTTCAGCACCCAAGCCGCCCCGAAAGGCAGAAGCGACCTGCGCGCCTTCATCCGCGCGCAGGAGTCCCGTATCCACAAAAACGCAGACAAGTTGGTCGCCAATCGCCTTGTGGACGAGCGCCGCCGCGACGGACGAATCCACGCCGCCCGAAACTGCCGCAAGCACGCGCTGATCGCCAACCTGTTCGCGAATCCGTTTGACGCTTTCTTCGATGATGTTGGCGGGAGTCCATTTGGGGGCGATGCCGCAGATGTCGGTTGCGAAATGTTTGAAGAGCTCGATGCCGTTGGGGGTGTGATGCACTTCGGGGTGGAATTGCACGCCAAAATATTTGCGCTTGAGGTCGCCCATCGCCGCGTAGGGACTGTTGCCCGATTTTGCGAGCGCTTCAAAACCATCCGGCAGTTGGGTCACTTTGTCGCCGTGGGACATCCAGACTTTGGAGATATTCGATAGTAGAGGAGTAGAGAGTAGAGATTGGATTTCGGCGTGACCGTATTCGCGCTGGGCGGATGGGTCTACCCTGCCACCGAGGGCATGGGTGATGGCTTGCATTCCATAGCAAATGCCGAGAATGGGAAGTCCGCTTTCGATGATGAAGTTTTGAATGAAAGGAGCGCCCTCTTCATACACGGATCTGGGTCCGCCGGACAAAATAAATCCCTTCGGTTGGATCGAAAGGATTTGTTCCTGCGGCGCATCCCACGGAAATAGCTCGCAATAGACTTGCGCCTCGCGCACGCGGCGGGCGATGATCTGGGCGTATTGGGAACCGAAATCGAGAATGGCGATGGAGTTCATGTGTGTATTAATTCCGTAGGCAGGGTAACCCCGCCTACTACAATTCAGATATAAGATGAAAATGCAAATGCGGAAAATCCTGATACTCTCCGCCATTGACAATGAGACGATAAGCCTTGAGGTTGAATTCGTCCACGAGGCTTTGGGCGGTGGAATACAAGTCAGTGAGAAAGGCGGTGTCGCTGGGGTCGAGTTCCGCGAGTGTCTTCACCTGCCACTTGGGGACAATCAGCACATGAAACTTGTAGGAAGGTGAAGGATGATGAAACGCAAGCAGGTTCGAGGTCTCACGGAGGCGTTTGACTGGGATGGCAAAACTCATGTGTGCAAACATCCAACCGATGAGCGGGGAAAGAATCCAGAGCAGTTTCTTAATCAACGAATTCGATCTTTCCATCATCCATCGATTTGATGCAGGCAATGGACTCGATGGGAACGCCGAGAGAAGAAAGCGCATCACGCCCGCCTTCGAAAATCTTTTCGATCAGTGCGCCAATGCCAACGATCTTGGAACCAGAGGCTTCCGCGAGGCGGCATAAGCCTAAAATGGTCTGTCCGCTGGCGAGGAAGTCGTCAATGATGAGGACTTTTTCGTTGTTGGCGAGATATTCCGGCGAGACGATGAGTTCGACCATGCGTCCTTTTGTGTGGGATGGCGCCAGTGTAAGATAGACCTGGTCGGGCATGGTAATGGGTTTTGTTTTACGGGCATAGACAACGGGCAGCCCCATGTGAATGGCAGTGGTCAGCGCTGGTGCAATGCCCGATATCTCAGCGGTCAGGATTTTGGTCGCTCCCACACCTGCAAAGCGTTTTGCAAATTCCCGCCCACAGATATCCATGAGGGTTGGGTCGACTTGATGATTGACGAAACTATCCACTTTGAGAATCCCATTCCCCAGGTTTTTCCCATCCCGTAAAATACGTTCCTGCAACGCGTTCATTGCGCCTCCGTTTGTGTAGACAAGATTTTTGTGAATTTTACGACTTAATAAAGGATGATGCCAGTGGCAGGTCAGGTTTTGAATTCATCCCCTTAAAACCAAACATCCGAAGCTGATATGGCTTCGGATGTCATTTTCTGCGATCAATCTTAGTCGCGGCTCATGCCGCCAACGCGGAGAACAAAATACAGCAACTGCAGGATGGCAGTGAGCAGCCCCCCTACGTAGGTCAGCGCGGCGGCGTTGAGGACATTGTTGACTCCGCGCATCTCTGCGTCAGACTGGATAATGCCGCTTTGTGCAAGCAGGCGCTTCGCGCGGGCAGATGCGTCAAATTCCACGGGCAGGGTGGCAAGCGCAAACAAGGCGCCGCCGGAGAAGACGATCACACCCAGCCATGCCAATCCCGTCCAACCGATGAGCATTCCGACCAGGATCAAGATCCAGCCGAGATTGGAGCCGACACTGACCATCGGCACCATGAAGCCGCGCAGACGCATCGGGAAGTAATCTTCCGCATCCTGCATGGCATGACCGAGTTCATGTGCAGAGATCGCCAGCGCGGCAACGGAGGGGCTGTTGGCGACGCCGTTGGATAAATACACGGTCTTGTTGCGCGGGTCGTAGTGGTCGGTGAGTTCCCCATGCGTGCCTTGGATCTGCACGCCGTACAAGCCGCTCGAACTGATGAGGCGGCGGGTGGCATCATGGCCGGTGAGACGGCTGGAGGATGCGACACGGCTCCATTTTCTATATGCCGCCTTGACGTACCATGATGTGATCCCCATGACGATAAAGGCGGGGATCATGAGGATAAGGTACAGTGGGTCGAAGAACATGTTAGCTTCTCCTTTTCTTATTGTCCAATCATTCCAAGAAGGATCTCGATGGCACGATCCAGTTGAGGGTCTCTGCCTGCCTGGCGGTCTTCAAGCGTCATTTCCACCGGATAATCGGGGGTAAGTCCAAGTTCATGGATGGTCTTTTCATTCGGGGTAAGCCACTTCGCAATCGTTACGCGCACGGCTCCATTATTATCGGACAGCGGAATCCAGTTTTGGACAGAGCCTTTTCCATAAGTCAGTGTGCCGACCAATTTGGCGCGCCCAACATCCTGCAAGGCGCCTGCCACGATCTCCGAAGCAGAAGCGGAGCCTTCATTGACCAATACCAGCATGGGGATATCACTATTGGTCGCCAGCCCGTTGGGGATGACTGTGAACGTATCGCGAGAGCCGTCGCCATACTGTTCATACAATACAACGCCTTCCTCCATGAACTGCGAAGCGACCTCCACGGAAGTTTGCAGGAAACCGCCGCCATTGTTGCGCAGGTCAAGGATGATGCCTTTCGGGTTTTGCGCCATCAACTCCTTGAGCGTGGCAAGCAATTCCGGGGTGGTCCTGGAACCGAAAGTTGTTACCTGAACATAGGCAATATCGTTGTCGAGCATTTCACCGCTGGCGGAAGCGATGGTGATCCGTGCACGGACGATCTCGAATTCAAGCAGCTCATTTTCACCCTCCCGCTGAATGGTCAACCGGACGGTTGAACCAGCAGGACCGAGAACTTTGAGGCGGGCGACCTCGGCGGCAGTTCCCGTCATATCCTCGCCGTCAATGGCAACGATCTGATCGCCGGGCAAAAGCCCAGCCTTTTCGGCAGGCGAGCCGGGAATCGGGCTGGTGATGGTGAGATAGGTCGTGGTTGTATCCACATAAGCGCCAATGCCTTCGTATTCACCTTCAAGTCCGGCGTTGGCTTGTTCGTAATCCTCCGGGCTCATATAGGAAGAGTGTTCGTCGCCAAGCGCCTCCATCATGCCTTTGATCGCGCCGCGCATGAGCGCGATATCATCCACAGGCTGGTCGACATAGTTCTCGTGGACAAGGTTCCACGCTTCCCAAAACGGCTTGAAAAGAGTCTGCAATTCCTCGGGCGTTGCCGACTGTTGAGACGGGGATGCCGTAGGCGGCGCAGAAACGCTGGGTGTTGACGGGTTGAAAGCGGACAAACCCGCAAATGGCATGATATGTCCAGTTATAAATCCGCCTGCAAACGAGCCAAGCGCGACCACAGCCACGACAAGAATAAGCAGGATTATTTTTAAGGTTTTATTCACAATAGCCTCCAATTTTGGCTTTCATGGTACGAAAGATACCAGTCTGGGATTAAAGATTGCTGAATTCTTTGTACGATTCTTGTAAGAGCCGGTTACTGTTCAGAATCAGATGACGCGTCTTTCTTACCCGCATGTAGTTCCTCCACCCTGCGCCGCAGTTCGTGGATCGGCTCGTTCTGCTTCTTTGTGGACGTGGTCAGCGATTTGGAAAACTTATCGAACGCTCCTTTGCCGTCCGAACGGAATGCGCCGCGCACCATGGCATACATGACGAGGTTAATACCGAAAACAAGCACGATGAATATCAATGCGCCAATCATGAGTTTGCTGGTTTCCATGATATTTCTCCAAACAAAGGTTAATGTAGACGTTCCAAAATGGCGGGCAATTCATTCCAGTCCATCAGATGTGCGTCGGCGTCGCCGTTGACGTATGCGTTATGCGCCAGCACGCTGAACAGTCCCGCATCCTTCGCGGCGCGGGTGGTGCGGGCAATGTCGTCGATCATCACGCATTTCGACGGGTCGCTTTCGCCCGCAATACGCATCGCGATCTCGAACGACTTGGGCATCGGCTTGCAATACGGCGCGACGGCGTTCACATCCACAATGGCATCGAAGAGGTCGTTCAGTTCGAGCGCAGTCAACACTCTTTGGGCGTGGGCGGAGTCCGCGTTGGTGAAGATCAGGTTGCGGGTCGGGAGCGAAGCGATGACCGAGCGCAGGGTCGGATCGGGAGTCAGATAATCCTTCAAGGGCAGGTCATGCACGAAGGCGAGGAATTCATCCGAATCGATATTATGATTCGCCTGTAAGCCGCGCATTGTGGTCCCGTATTCCCGAAAGTATTTTTCGCGCAGGATCGGAATTTCGTCTTCGGGGATGTCCATGTGGTCGCGCATATACAAGTTCATGCGTTCCTTGATCGCCTGCCACAAGCCCGCGCCGGGTGGATACAAAGTGTCGTCGAGGTCGAAGAAAATCGTGGTCAATCGCATTCAGCAATTATATAATACCCAGCCTTCAAATTACATTTTCAATGACGGGCTGGGTATAATTGCCCCATGCCCATTCGATTGCTTTCCCCGGAAGTTTCATCGCAGATTGCCGCCGGTGAGGTGGTGGAGCGTCCCGCCTCGGTCGTGAAAGAGTTGGTTGAAAATTCTTTGGATGCAGGCGCGAAGAATATTTCGATTTCGATTGTGGAGGCGGGGCGGACATTGATCGAAGTGGCAGACGACGGACACGGCATCTCCGCGGACGAATTGGCGTTAGCCGCCTCGCGTCACGCGACCTCGAAGCTGGTCCAGTCCGAGGACTTATTCCACATCCAGACCTTGGGATTTCGCGGCGAAGCGCTGGCTTCGATCGGTTCCGTCTCGCGCATGATCATCACCTCGCGCGTGGAATCCGCCCAGGAAGGCGCGCGTCTGAGCGTGGACGGCGGGATCGCAGGGAAAGTCGAAAAGATTGGCGCGCCGGTGGGGACCATCGTGCGCGTGGAAAATCTTTTCTACAACGTGCCCGCGCGTTTGAAATTTTTGAAAACAGATACCACCGAACGCCGCGCGATCGACTCGCTTGTCACACGCTATGCGCTGGCGTATCCGAATGTGCGCTTCAAGGTGACGGATGGAAGGCAGGTCACCTTGCAAACGGCGGGGGACGGCGACCGCCGAGCGATTTTGGCGGCGTTATATGGCGTGGATGTTGCCAAGCAGATGCTGGAAGTGATGGCTTCCGAAGAAAATCTGACGCTGTCGGGCTTCATCAGCCCGGTTTCGTTGACCCGCTCCAACCGCAGGGAAATCACATTTTTCATCAATGGTCGCTGGGTGCAGGAAATTTCGCTCAACTCAGCGTTGTTGCAGGCATATCATACTCTTCTGATGGTGGGACGTTATCCGCTGACGGCGTTATTCCTTGAGATGGATCCCGAAGATGTGGATGTGAACGTCCACCCGACGAAAGCAGAAGTGCGATTCCGCAGTCAGGATAAGGTGTTCAGTTTCGTCCAACGTTCAGTTCGCAAGGCGTTGCTGGCATACACGCCGGTCCCGTCCGTTTCGCCGCAGTTGTGGGGAGCGCGTTCGCGTGAGGAAGTACCAGAGAGGCAGGCGGGGATCGATTGGTCAATTGCGCATGATGAATCTTTGACGGTGGACGGTGAACCACAAACCGTGGAAACCGTGGAAGGACAGGCGCCATCCACGGTCGGCGGTCAACGGTCGTTTGAATCTGGCGTTCCGCTGCTTCGTCTCATCGGTCAGATCGGCTCGACATATCTGGTGGCGGAAGGACCCGATGGGTTGTATCTCATCGATCAACACGCCGCGCATGAACGGGTTCTGTTCGAGAAGTTGATGGCACAGCACGAGAACAGGAGCATCCCATCACAGGCATTACTTGCGCCCGAGGTGGTGACGCTCCCGCCGCAATCTGCGAAGATGATCGGGGAACAATTGCCTTTCCTCAACAAATTCGGTTTTGAAGTCGAGGAGTTTGGGACGAATACGTTCCAAGTCCGCGCGATGCCGACGCTGTTTTCGGGCGGTGATCCCGCCTCGGCGCTGAGGGCTTTGGTGGAGGATTTTGAAGAGGACGAGAGTCCGCTTCAGGCGGAGGTCGAGGCGCGGCTTGCAGCAAGAGTCTGCAAGAGACTGGCGGTCAAAGCCGGGCAGGTGCTCACATCCGACGAGCAGAGAAGCCTGCTGAACGATCTGGAAGCGTGCCAGTCGCCGCGGACGTGCCCGCATGGCAGACCAACGATGATCCACCTGTCGGTGGATGCGTTGGAACGTCAGTTCGGGAGGCGCGGAGCGCGATAATCTCAGATTGCTTTTTTGTTAGGTGGTGTTTCTAATTTTGTAAGGTGGGAATAAAAAGCTTTTCAGATGCGCTAAAATCATGCAATGGAAAAGTTGGCGGAGATCATCACCACACAGGATGTGGAAAAAATACTTGAAACCATGCATGCCATGGTGGCGATCGTGGAAAAGGACGGCAGGCTGGTTTCATGGAATTCCGCCCTTGCTTCATGCAAAAAACGCCTCCCGCCCGCAGATAACATCATCGATTTATTCCCTGACAAAGATAAACCCGTCTTGCGGCGCCAACTAGCCGATGGGGTGCGGGCCACATGGATCACTGAACTTCCGACCGGGGATGCCGGTAGAACATCGCTGTGCGACTGTGAATTATTTCCCGCCCAAAATGGGCGGGTTATCTTTATCGCCGAACGGATCGATTCGGAACCAATCTTGCAGGAAAACATTGAACGGCTCAGCAGACAGGTCAGGCTGTTCCAGGTCGAAAGTGAAGTTTCAAAGAAACTGGCGCACAACAAACAGGTCGAATTGGATGCGGTCGTGGTACAGGCAAAGGAGGTCGCCCAGACCGATCCGCTGACCTATTTATACAACCGCCGCGCGATCGTTCGCGAACTTCAGGATGAGGTCATACGCGCCGAGCGGTACGGCTCGCTTCTGTCCATTTCCATCATCGATGTGGATCACTTCAAAACCATCAACGACATGTATGGCCACCCCGTCGGCGACGAAGTGCTGCGGCAAATGGCAAACCAGTTGCGCGAGGGGATCCGGAACCCGGACATTATCGGACGGTATGGAGGTGAGGAGTTCATCATCATCCTGCCCAGTTCTGACTCAAAAGCCGCCGCAGAACAAGCCGCCCGCCTGTGCAAGCAGATCGGCGAAACCACCCTGCAGGTCAAGGAACATTCCATTCGCATCACACTCAGCATTGGTGTGACGCAGTTAAGGAACGGCGAGGACACGTGGGACAGCCTGCTCAAACGCGCAGACAATGCCATGTATGAGGCGAAGGAACAGGGGCGCGGACGCTGGGTTGTAGCAGAATAAGAAGTCTCCCATTGGGGAAGATCTTATTTTCCATCGAACACATTTCGAAACGAAGCCATGACCTGTTCCTTCACATCCGCGATGGAAGGAACGGGGTCGAGCAAATCAGCCAACGAAACAACAGGCTCAGGCAACCCGCATGCAATGATGCCGTTCCAGTATTCCATATTCGGGTTGACATTCAATGCAAAACCATGACGGGTAACTCCCTGTGCATCCACTTTGACGCCGATGGCGGCGATCTTGGCAGGCTTCTTCCTGTCTTCAGGCTTGCAATTGACGCATCGTGAATGGACATCCGCCTGGATCCACACCCCGGTCTTTCCCTCCCGTTGACCGGACGCAATGCCGAACTGCATCAACGCGCCAATAAGCATCGATTCCAATTTGCGGATGTAGCCGACATAGTCAGACCTGACAGGTCTTTTTTCGTCAACATCCACATCGGACGATTCTTCGGGAGACCTGTCAGGTCTTATGGGTATGAGCGGAATCAACGGATACCCCACCAACTGCCCCGGTCCGTGATAAGTGACATCGCCGCCGCGATCCACCCAAAAGGTGGAAATCCCTTTTTCTTTCAATTGTTCTTCATTCCAAAGCAGGTTGGCGGCATTGCCCCGCCTGCCAAAGGTGTAAACGTGAGGATGTTCGAGCAATAACAACGTCGGCGGACGTTTCCCTTCCGCGATCTCCGCCGCGTATTCATCCTGCAGCCTCCAGGCGGTTTCATACTCGATCAAGCCCAGATCAATGATTTCGATGTTCATACCATTAAGTTCCGTAGGGGCGGAGTAACCCCGCCCCTACATTTGTGATTATCCAAATATTCTTCTATACAGATCCGATTCCAACAACCCGTTCGGGTCACAGCGCTTCTTTAACTTCTTGAATTTCTTCACAGTTTCTTCGCCGTAGAACGCCAGCGCAGTCTCCGCAGTCGTTTCGCTGTTCTTGGCGAAGTAGAAACGCCCGCCGTTGGCAAGGACGATCCTGTCGAATTCCAACAACATGGCGCGAAGTTTAGCACGATTGCCGTTCGTTACTTTGAAATCCATCGCCAGTGAGAAACCGTCCACAGCGTGGGTGAGCAGGAATGGGTCAGGGCGGTGGCGTTTGGTCACGCCGAGGTACGAGGGCAGGCGGTTCTTATGCGATGTTTTGAGCATCTCCGTCCATGCAGCTTCGGCGGTCTCCTTGGGCATGAACGATTGATACTGGATCAAGCCTGTTTTCCCATATGATAATTCCCAATCAGGGACATAATCCAGAAGGAAATGAAATGCCGCGTGAGGCTGGCGGAAGGTATGCGTCCGCAGGGATGCAATATATTTCGCGGTGTTGATTCCCCACGTCCCAAAGTTATTCATGAACGGCGACATGAAGTAATGCAGAAGTCCCTTTGGGAACACGCCAAAGATGCGTGAAGGCAGGATCTGATTCTTCAACTTCATGCTCTCCTGCGGATTCGGGTCTTCGCCTTCGTGCACGTAGTTTGCGGCATGGATCTGTCCACGCCCGAGCGAAGAACCTTTCGCCGTGCAATCCAGCCAGCCGACAATGTAATCATATTTCGGCGCGCCGTCATACAGGCTGGAAAGTTGTCGGCTGAGATTCTGCACGGGGTATGCATCCACAGTTAAAAGCCCAGAGTGGATGCGTTTCATCTGCAAGGTGATGGACGTGAAAATGCCAAGCATCCCATAGCCGCCGATCATCGCGTAGAACAGATCCTTGTTCTTTTTAGGCGAGCAGGTCACCTCCGCGCCGGTCGGCAGGACGGCAGTGAACTCGGTCACGTGTTCGCCGATGGTGCCCATTTTGAAATTATTCTTGCCGTGGATGTTCGCGCCGAGGCAGCCGCCCAGCGTGGTCTTCATGGTGCCGGAGACGACGGGGGGCCACCAGCCCTCGGGTTCGACGGTCTGCCAGAGTTTTTCGAGCGTGACGCCCGGCTCGCATCGGACTACGCCGGTGGCTGGTTCCCAGGAAGTAATCTGGTCCATGCCGGTCATGTCCAGCACGATGCCGCCGCCGTTGAGAGCAGCGTCGTTGTAACTGCGCCCTGCGCCGCGCGCAGTGATGGTGATGCCCTCTTTCTTGGCGCGCTGGAACGCGGAGTAGATCTCCTCCGCGGTTTTCGGGCGGACGAGATAGGAGGGCGCACGAAGTGAATGTCCGAAGTTTTCGAGTTGAGTGAATGTTGCTTGCATGGTGATTGGGTTTTTGAAAAGAAACCCTAAAGGGTTTCGAAGCCTTCAGGGTTTTGGGATTAGAACGATAGCCGCCTGAAAATGAATGACGGGATATGCCGTATGACCAGCATGATGTACGTCCAGATGAAATGGGTGTACACCGTTTGCCTGCGTTTGCGCATGGCTTTGTAGATATCGTCCGCCGCTTTTTCAGGTTCGATGGCAAAGGGAGTTCCGCCCTGCGCCGCCTTGAGCATTTCGGTTTTGACGAAACCCGGCTTGACCGTCAGCACGTTCACGCCGTGGCGGGTGAGGCGGTTGCGGAGCGCTTCGAGATAAATGGCAAGCCCGCCTTTGGAGGTGTTGTAGCCGGGATTGCCAACACGTCCGCGGTCGCCGGCGACAGAACCGATGCCGACGATCTGTCCCGCTTTGGCGCTTTGGAACATTTCCGCCACGGGGCTGAGCCATGCCATCGCGCCGATGAGATTGACCTCGACCATCTTGCGGTCGTTCTCGAAGTTGTATTTGTCGATGCCACCGGGCGGATGGTTGACTCCCGCCATAAAGACAAACACGTCCAGTCCGCCGAGGTCCGCAACGATTTTTTGGAGCAGGACGGGCGCTTCCTTATATTTTGAGACATCGTGGGTATATGCCAGTGCGCGCGTCTCGCCAGCGGATTGGTTGATCTCGGCGCACAGGGCTTCCAGTTTTTCGGTTTGACGGGCTAACAAGGCAAGGGCAAATCCCTCTTTGGCAAGTTTTCGGGCAAGTGCGGCGCCGATCCCCTCGGAGGCTCCTACGATGATTCCGCGTCGGCGTGGATTCAGCGGGGTGGCGGGGGCAATTTTCAGTGAGTCAGACACGTGAACCTCATCAAAAGTTTTGGTGTTTCATTCTAACACAGTCCTTTTCAGGCTGAAAATAGGCGTTATAATGCATTATCATCTGTGAGCGATAGTACAAACGGACGCTGTTCATCCAAGGTAACAGATGGTAAAAAAGGGAGATTATGATAGAAAAAAGCGGAACGGCAACTGGGATTTTTCATCGGGCAAGGGAGGTTGTTGAACAGGATGCTTCCATTACAGCAGAAGATAAGAAAAGTATTTTGAAGCTCCTTTGGGCATTGATCGATGCCGAGGAAGCAGCCAAAGACCCGCAACACCAGGATGAACTGGCAAGTTTGATCGTTCAGGAGATCCTGACCGGATATTCCCTTCTAAAATTGGTGAAACAGCAGGCGAATGAACTGGATGCACTGAAAAACATCAGCCTGAACCTGACCGCCAGCCTGGACCTGCAGACCGTTTTGGACGGTGTCGTCATGGAAGCCATGCGGCTGATCAAGGATGCCTTCGCCGCTCATATTTTTTTGTATTCGCACGGCATTCTGACCTTCGGCGCATCCCTGAACATGTATGGGGAGAAGAACAAGCCGATCTCACAGCCAAGACCGAACGGATTGACCTATTCCGTCGCAAAAAACGGGGAAACGATCATTGTCGAAGACATGCAGAATCACCCGCTGTATGATGAATTCAAATCGAGCATCGAAGGTTCCATCATTGGGATTCCGCTCAAGTTCAACAACGAGATTGTGGGCGTGATGAACCTTTCCCGCGCCGTTGCCGGGCAATTCAGCAACTCCGAACTGCGTTTGAGCGGTCTATTGGCGGACCAAGCGGCGGTGGCAATTTCCAATGCGCGTTTGCACAAAGGCGTGACCGAACTGGCAAACACTGACAGCGTGACCGGGCTTCCCAACCGCCGCGCACTCGATGAGCGGCTCCAAGATGAAATGCATCTGGCGGTACGCTCGAATTCACAGTTCTCTGTGGTTATGATGGATCTGGATGGCTTCAAGAATGTCAACGATACCTACGGACACGGCGTCGGCGACGATGTACTGAGGGACGCCTTCAACCACCTCGCGGAAAAGATGCGCGCAACCGACTTCCTTGCCCGATACGGGGGCGATGAACTGACGCTGGTCATGCGCGACAGCGGGCTGGAACCTGCCCGTATCGTTACGATGAAGATCATCGAATTGATGAAATCATACCGTTTCCCATTCCCCGGGGATAGGAACATCCAGTTGGGGATCACCGCCGGAATCGCCGTGTATCCATTGCACGCGCGCAATGCCGGTGACCTGCTCCGCGCGGCGGATGCGGCGCTCTATCATGCCAAGAAATATAGCCGCGGCTCGTACGCAATTGCCAAGGGCGAGACCAAGCCGCTTGACCCAGCCATTCTGGATTACCTTCCCAAAAGCGACCTCGAATAAGGAATCATGGAAACAAATGGGCATGTATGGGGTTATATCAACACACCTCAAATTCAGGAGACCATCATGCCCCGCAAAGTGAAGCTTATCCTCAATCCCATGGCAGATATGGGACGCGCCTGGAAAACTGCCAACGACCTGCGCCCTATTGCGCAGGAATTCCAGGGCGATTTGACCTGGAGCGGCACGGTCTATCCGACACACGCGGTCGAACTTGCCAGACAAGCCGCGGAGGAGGGCTGCGACCTCGTCATTGCCATGGGCGGGGACGGCACGGTACACGAAGTAATGAATGGACTGATGCAGGTCCCGGCGGAGAAACGACCCGTCATGGGCGTTGTTCCCATCGGTTCGGGCAACGATTTCGCCTATTCCATCGGTATCACGCAAAAATCATCCCATGCGCTGGCGCACGCGCTCAAGGCGGAAAACGTCCAGCCCGTGGACATCGGCTTGATGACCGACGAACACGGACGACAGGAATACTTCGACAATACCCTCGGCATCGGCTTCGACGCGGTCGTTACCATTCGTTCCCACAAACTGCCCATCGTCAAGGGTTTCCTGATGTATCTCACGGCGGTCATTCAAACCATCATCCTCAATCATCATCCCGCAAATATGACCATCGAAACCGATGCGGAAACATGGGAGGACAAATTGCTCATGTTCACGCTGTGCAACGGTCCGCGCGAAGGCGGCGGCTTCATGCTCTCACCTGATTCGAAGAACAACGACGGCGTTATGGAATCAGTCGCCGTCACAAAGGTCTCGCGCGCCACGATGTTCCGCCTCGTGCCGGAATTCATGAAAGGCACGCACATGCGCTTCAAACAGATCCGCATGGGACAGTTCAAACGCCTCACCCTGACCTCCGACCTGCCGCTCTACATCCATGCCGATGGCGAGATCTTCACCAGTTTTGGCAGTAACTTAAAAAAGGTCAGTTTCGAGATCATCCCCCAAGCTCTTAAAGTTGTGCACGGTTAAATCAAAAACAGCGGACGGATTAAAATCCGTCCGCTGTTTTTAAATTATCGGGACTACTTATCCGAAAAAACGCGCTGACGCCATCAACGCGATCGAAATAAGAATGAAGATCGTATTCCCGGCGGTGACGAAAACCTGCCGCTTGCGCAGCGCTCCCATCAAAGCCATTTGCTCATCGGTGGGCTTGCCCTGAATTTGCGCGCCAAGCGCAGCCAGCCTGCCATTCGTCTTGCCGATCATGAAGCCGAACACAAGCGCCACGATCCCTGCAATTGCTCCGATCCCGAAGCCAAGTCCCTGCCCGCTCATCATCCAGCCGGACGTGAACCAGTTGGAGCTAACCCCATACAAATACGTTCCAGCCAGCACCGTCAACAGTCCCGACCCAAGCATGATCTTCGAGAACGCGGTCTTTCCCATTAAGTGACCGGCAAACTGCCTGCCGGCATCCCCTGTCGCGCCGATGGCTGGACCAATAACCAAATTCATCAGGATCGCGCCTCCAGCCCAGACGATCCCGGCGATAATGTGAATAAAACGTAATGCAGCAAACATTTTTTCTCTCCTTAAATGTAAGATCCTATAACTACAACACAAGTCGTCTTTGGACGATACACATTTTGAAAAAGTTCCCGCATCCCCCATTCAGGGGATGATAGAATCAATCCATGCCCGATCTGCATCAATCCCTGCTCAAATCCGATCTTGGACATCTCCGCATCATTGCCGGATTCTGGGGACTTGAACTGGAATCCATTGATGAAGATTCCGCGCGCGAAGAACTGTGCGCCTCTCTTCTGGACCTGGAGGCTGTTTCTGAAACCCTTGAGATCCTCCCCGCCGAAGCCCGCTCCGCGTTGACCGCGCTCGTCGAAGCGGACGGCAAAATGGAATGGGTTGCCTTCGTCCGCAAATACGGCGAGATCCGCGAAATGGGCGCAGGCAGGCGCGACCGGGAACGCCCGCACCTCAAACCGACTTCCACAACCGAAATTCTCTTCTATCGAGGTCTGCTCGCCAGAGCCTTCTTTGACACCGGCAAAGGCGGTCAGGAATTTGCCTACATCCCTGAAGATCTGTTTGAGATCATCGTTGAGGTAGGGACGATGTATGAATCGCCCCTACCTCAAAAGAACGAGCCTTTGGGTCGTCCCGCCACACCTGTCGAGAAGGCGCACGAAATCCCCGCCAACGACCATATCCTCGATGATGCGACGACATATCTTGCGGCGCTGCGCATCGGTGCCGAGAGTAGGTCACGCTTTCAGCGTGACATGACCGCACTGCTCACCACCGCCGGACTCATCAAAAAAAATTCCCTGCAACCCGAGGCTGTAAAAAAATTTCTCGAGGCTCCCCGCCTAGAAGCGTTGACCATGCTCTACAACGCCTGGTTCACATCCGACACCTTCAATGAACTGCGATTAGTTCCGGGCATCGTCTGCGAAGGCGAATGGAAGAACCAGCCGCAGGTGACGCGCGAATTTTTGATGAACCTCATCCACGACATTCCACAAGGCAAATGGTGGAGCATCCCTGCCTTCGTCAAAGGGGTTAAGGAAAAATACCCCGACTTCCAGCGCCCCGCCGGGGATTATGACTCGTGGTTCATCAAGCGCGAATCGGACGGTCAATTTCTGCGCGGGTTTGCCTATTGGGATGCGGTGGACGGCGCGTTGGTCAAGTACTTGATTCAAATGCTGCACCGGCTTGGAAAAGTGAATTTGGCGGCGCCGGAAGAAGGGAAAGAACCAACCGCCTTCCTTCTTCTTTCGTCTTCTGTTGAAGGGAAGGATGGTAAAGGAAAGATCATTGCCTCTTCCAACGGCAAAATCACCATTTCAAGATTTTTCTCCCGCGCGGTACGCTACCAGATTGCGAGGTTTTGCGAATGGGGTGACGAGAAAAATGATGAATACAGTTACTCCATCAGCGCCAAATCATTGAAACGCGCCAACGAGCAGGGACTGAAAGCGGAGCAATTGCTGGCGATGCTGGTCAAATACACGAACGGAAACGTCCCGCCGGCACTGGTCAAGGCGCTCAAACGCTGGGATGCGGGCGGACCCGAAGCCCGGGTGGAGAGTCTGCTTGTGCTACGAGTCAGCAAGCCCGAGGTTATGGAAGAGATGCGCAAGTCGAAGGCGGGGAAATTTCTGGGCGAGTTATTAAGTCCGACAGCAGTGGTCGTCAAAAGCGGGGCTGTCGACAAAGTCATGGCGGCGCTGGCGGAGTTGGGTCTGCTGGCGGAAGTGATACATGACGATTCAAATCATGACACATCGCGCGCGGGGAAGTGACTATAATGAAAACATCAAGGAGATGAACATGTCGAAGACTGACTGGATCCAACAGGAAATTGACGGCTTGAAATCGCAAGGACTATATAACAACATCCGCACCATCGGATCGCCGCAGGGCGCTTGGCTGGTGGTGGATGGTAAAAAGGTTTTGAATTTTTGCTCGAACAATTATCTGGGATTGGCGAATCATCCCACATTGACCGCCGCCGCAAAACAGGCAACCGATACGATGGGCGTGGGACCTGCCGCGGTACGCTCGATCGCAGGGACGATGACACTGCACGTCGAGTTGGAGAAGCGGCTGGCACAGTTCAAAGGCGTGGAAGCGACGATCACGTTCCAATCGGGTTTCACGGCAAATCTGGCGACCATTCCAGCGCTGGTCGGAAAAGAAGATGTCATCTTCTCGGACCGTTTGAACCACGCATCCATCATTGACGGATGCCGTTTGTCCGGTGCGAAGATCATCGCGTATGAACACAACGACGTGAAATCGCTCGAAGAACAGATTCAGGCAAACCTGAAGAATTACCGCCGCGCGCTCATCATCACGGACGGTGTCTTCAGCATGGATGGCGACATCGCGCCCTTGCCAGATATTTACGAAGTGGCGAAGAAGTACGATATTCTTCTAATGGTGGACGACGCGCACGGTGAAGGTGTGCTCGGCAAGGGCGGACGCGGCATCGTGGATCACTTCGGCTTGCACGGCAAAGTGGATGTGGAAGTCGGCACGTTCTCGAAGGCGTTTGGCGTGGTCGGCGGCGTGGTGGCGGGCAAGGCGGTCATCATCGAGTGGCTGCGTCAGCGCGGACGCCCGTTCCTGTTCTCATCCGCAATGACCGTCCCGGATACGGCGGCTTGTCTTGCGGCAGTAGACCTGCTCGAAGATTCTACGCAGCTGGTGGATAAACTGTGGGACAATGCCAAATATTTCAAAACCGAAATGAAGAATCTCGGCTTCAATACCGGCGTGAGCGAAACACCGATCACCCCGATCATGCTCGGCGAAGCGCCTCTGGCACAACAGTTCAGCCGCGAGTTGTTCGAAGCGGGTGTGTTCGCGATGGCGATCGGGTATCCCACCGTGCCGCAGGGCAAAGCGCGGATTCGAGTCATGATCTCTGCCGCGCACTCGCAGGACGATCTCGACAAGGGATTGGATGCATTCAAGAACGTCGGGAAGAAGCTGGGCGTGATTTAGTTAGAATCGCTACTCGGTAATAGACAATGGCGGCAGAAGTTCTGCCGCCATTATTCATATGGTTATTTAACATCTATTTTTCATGAACAATGCTAAAATATCCTCATGAACACAGCACGCCCTCCCTGCTAAGTCGTACACCATGAAGCCCTCCTTCGGGCTGACTTCGCATTCCCCTTAACTCATAACAAACCCACACCCGACGACCTCGACGGTGCCTGACGCAGCCGTCTATTTGCATTTAAGCGCGCCCGCGGTCCGCCCCGCTCCAATTTGTCTCTATTCATCAATTCGACAAATTGGAGGTTTCAAATGGAAACAATTCGGGGCAGAACGTCCCTTGATCTGGATTTAACTGACCTGCGTGCACGGCTCGCAAAGTACAACCGCATCACACTGGACCTTGGAACGGGTGACGGCAAATTCGCCTTCCACCACGCCCAAGCCTTTCCGCATCACTTCATCGTCGGCGTGGATTCTTGCCGCGAGAACCTGCGCGATTCTTCGCGCGCCAAACTGCCAAACCTGCTTTATGTCATTGCAAGCGCGCAGGCATTGCCGCAGGAACTGCATGGATTGGTCTCACACGTCACCATCAACTTCCCGTGGGGAAGCCTGCTGGAAAGTTTGTTGACCGGCGACCCGCGGCTCATGTGCGGACTTGAATCCGTTTTGGGTGCGGCGGGCAGGCTCGAGGTCCGCTTGAACGGAGGCGCATTGACGGAGCAAGGTTGGTCGCTCGAAGATGGCGCGGAGTGCATCCGTGAGAATCTTGAGTCGGCAGGCTGGCGGGTTGGAAATCCCGCCATGATGGATGTGCACGCCTTGCGAAAATTCCCCAGCACCTGGGCAAAGCGTCTCGCCTTCGGGCGTGATCCGCGCGCGACCCAATTGAGTGCGTCAATATAGAAAGCAGGTCACGTCGTGGACGTGACCTGCTTTGCTATTTCAATACCTTCGCTATATTCCGTCCCGCCGCGCCGCTGACTCCGCCTCCGCCGTGGACCCCGCTGCCGCAGAGATAAAGGTTATCGATGGGCGTCTTGTGATTCGACCAACCCGGTATCGGACGCATGAAGAGGAATTG
>CAYPHR010000032.1:0-17176 GCA_964410375.1 uncultured Anaerolinea sp.
CCCGCGCCTTTCTGCCGCGGGTTCTGCCGTTCAGGACGATAAAAATTTTCCTGTGCATCCTGATCGATGCCCAACGAGATGACATCCAGCGCGTGCGCCTCGGCAATTTTTTCGATACCTTCAATCGTCGCTTCCATGGTGGGAAGACCAAAATGATGACGCAATATCGGATACGGGGATTTCCACTGGATGCGTTCCACCGTCGTCTGCGGATAATCCGCTTCGGACTTAACTGTGGCTTGGTTGCCTTTCAGGTAACTCAACACATCTTCGACCTGTTCACTGCCGTCAAACGTCTGCTCAAAAAAGCCGATGGACTTGGCACGCTCCACCACAGGCGGAGTGCCCGCAAACGCAAAGCGGACTCCCGCTTCATGCAGTTCCGATGCGGCTTCGGCAAATTCACCGAGCAGGCGTTCGCCGGTCTCTGGCGTGAGGCGGTATGAAATACCGACCATATCCGCCTTCTCGCGTTTGACGGCTTTCAGCACTTCATCAATCGGCACGGCTGGACCGAGAAAGACAGTTTTCCATCCCGCCGATTCTGCGAGACGCAAAAAGTTCATCACGCCCGCTACATGGACGCATTCGCCCAAGGCTGCTGCAACAACAGTTTTTGTCATGGTTATTCTCCTTTCGAACCTCATAAATTCGTTCTTTTCCCCTGGAATATGTAAAAACCAGATTAAGCCCGAAAATTTTTATACCATATTTTATTAATTGTGCCAAATTTCATCAATTGTTAACAAAACATAAAAACTTTGGCTTATTTCTTTCTTCTGCTTTGCCCTTGAGCAGGGAAGCTCTAAAATAGATGATTTTTACCTGATTTATTGTGACAAATTTCACTATCAAGGGTAAGAATGTAAGACTACAATGACATCGAAAATAAGAAGACAAATACGGGCTTTATCATCCACCTGCCCCATCAGGCGGAACGAACCCGAAACGTGAAAAGGAGCATTCGCAATGAAAGTACAGAATAAAGTGATCGTTGTCACAGGTGGCGGGAGCGGAATCGGACGCGAGCTGGTCTTGAGCCTGCTCTCCAAAGGTGCGAAGGTCGCCGCGGTGGATATCAATGAATCCACTCTGCATGAAACAACAGAACTGGCTGGCGAATGGAAGAAGAATCTATCCACGCATGTCTTGAGCGTCGCGGATAAAGATGCGGTGGAGGCGCTTCCGGCGCAGGTCATTGCAAAACACGGTGCTGTGGACGGCATCATCAATAACGCAGGCATCATCCAGCCCTTCGTGCGCCTGATTGACCTTGATTACTCCGCTATTCATCGTGTGCTGGATGTCAACTTGTACGGGACGTTGTACATGGTCAAAGCATTCCTGCCTCACCTGCTCGAACGTCCCGAGGCGCACATCGCCAACGTCTCAAGCATGGGCGGCTTCCTGCCCGTCCCCGGACAGACCATTTACGGCGCAAGTAAATCCGCGGTGAAGTTGATGACCGAAGGCTTGTATGCCGAATTGCTGCACACCAATATCAAAGTGACGCTCGTCTACCCCGGCGCCATCGGCACGAACATCACAGCAAACTCCGGCGTCGAGATCCGCTCCAACGGCGATGCAGAAAAGTCCAGCATTAAACCCCTGCCCGCAGACAAAGCCGCCGAGATCATCGTGGATGCCATCGAGAAAGACCGCTACAGCGTGCTCGTCGGTTCCGATGCCAAATTCATGGATTTCATTTACAGGTTGAACCCCAAAGGTGCAGCGGAATTTATTTACAAGCAGATGAAATCCCTGCTGCCTGCGTGATATGTGAGAGTAAAAAAACAGCGCCCCGTTTAGGGGCGCTGTTCATTTGTATGCTTGTCTTACATTTCCACAATGCATGGCGCATCGTCTTTTACAATCACACTCTCTCCGTTCGCAAAGGTGATCGTCGTCTGCTCCGAGCCGCGCACGATGGTAAGTCCCTTGTACTTGATCGTCACCTGCCAGGGGAAAAGATTGCGCCCCTCCAGCCGCACACGCGTGGACGAAAGGATCGTCACGCCCAGCGCCTGCATGAACAAACCGACGGGCGCAAACCCTGTCAGCGAATTCCGCTCGCCGATGCCCGTTCCTTTTTCGGCATGATAGCGTTGATAGAACGCGCGGTTCTGCCTCAAATTCTGGATGACCGCATTCATCAAATGCGCGGTCAGGCGCGTGGCTTCGGCGCGGAATCCGTAGGCGAGCAATCCCTCTGCGATCATCATGTTCCACGGCAGGCTCACGCTCATCGAAACCGTCTCAGCTTCCCTGTCCGGCACACTCGGCAGCGATGGCAACCCAAAGGGTCGGTCGAAGCGTTCGGCGCTCATCATGTTGCGACCGATCATTGTATAGGCGCGTTGTTGCTCCACCGCGCCAGCCCATAACGGAAGCGCCAATGTAACATCTTCGCCTGTCGTATCGATGATCTTGACGTTGATCTTATCCTTCTCCTCCAGCCCAACCACACTCACGCGCCCGACTCGCAAAAAAACATTTTGCGTCGTCGCCACCAGTCCGCCCGTGCGCCATTGGAATTGATGCCCGGCGATGACCTCTGTCTCGCCTTTTGATTTGGTGAAATACTCGCTGATCTCAATCTCGGGGCGCTTCGCGGCTGGACTGTCTGTCTGGATCTCCACCAGCAGCCTGACCGGCGTCTCGGACTCGAACTTGGGACGCATCGAGCCGTCGCCTTTGCGTTTGGCGATGACTTTACCGACCGAAATCTCTTCTGTTTCACGGTCGCGATAGGCAAAAAAACTGTTACGCGGATTCCAGCCCGCATCAATGGATGTGCGTACCTTCTGCGCCTGTGCAGTGATAAGCGTTGTCTCTTCTTCCGGTTTCCCTACTTGACGCGCGATCTTTGCCAGCATTTGCGCTTCGCGGTACAGCATGGACTCAAGCGCCGGGCTGTGTACGTACGAAACATCCAATCCCTGCGACCACGGATGCCAGACATCAAAAAGCGGGTTATCTTCAAATCCAGTTTGCAGGATATGATCCCACTCCGGAACGCCGTCACGGTCACGGTCATGTTGACCGGAGAACCATGACCAGAAAAACTTGACCAATTTCGGGTACGCATCGTTTAGGAAATCAACATCCTGTGAGATCTGAAAATACTTCCACGCCATGCTGGCAAGGATCGGCATGCACTGGAACTTTCCGCGTTGACCGCCCAAACCGGGCTTGCCGTCTATTTCGCCGTCTTCGTCCTGTGTAACGAGAAAATTGAGCAGGAGATTCTTCATCACTTGCGGGGCGGCGGAAAGGATGCTCGAAAGATAATACGCATCCAGCGCGAATTGACCGTTCCATGCCGGGGGATAATCCAAGCCGTCACCTTTGGGTGAATGACCGTTATCCGCGTGGCGGGTTTGCATAAAGGTCGGATTGGGCAGTCCGCCGTTGCCGTTCAGGAAAAGGGCATGTGCCGCCTTCTGACTAAAGGCAAGTGCCGCATCCCATTCGATGTCGCCAGTACGGATGTCGAGAATCTGTCCGGCATCTAGCATTTCGATGCGGGCAAGTTCCGCCTGCCACGGGCGGGCGGCGGTCTTGCGGGCGAGGTCGAAACCCGCAGCAACAGTGTCGAGCGCAGCTTGGGCGAAGGATAAGGTTCGGGTGGCGCCGGGACCAAGTTCGAGGTCGAGAAGAAGCGAGGCGTGGGGACCGGGTCCGTGTTTGGGACCGCCGGTCATGAAGATGACGGGAGCGATCCCGCTGGTTTGTCCCGCGAGGATATTAACAAGTTGCTGCTGGGTGGGGATGATGGATTGCCCGTTGAGATGGGCGAGCGCGGCACACACTTCCAGTTGGATCTGGCGGGTGGCGGTGCTTTTGTTCGTGAGCATTATGCGCCCGGCAACCGCATGGGATTCCGGAACCCAGAAATCCACTTTTGTTTGCAGGTTTTCAAAGGGAACAAAATCGAGCGTTAGGAAGTTTGGATAGAAACGGCGCAGCGACGGTTTGCCCGCAAAGGTGTTTGGGTCTGTAACTGAAGCGTCGCCCTCGCTGAAGCGCAAAAAAATGCGCATCGAACGCGCACGCAAACCGAATGTCGTATGGATGCCGACGGCGGACCGCTCCGGATCGTTGCTGCCAAGTTCGACCTCCCAAATGTGGTCGTTGACGTAATCCGTCTGGCAGAGGCGGGCATCCGCCGCAAGACTGAGGTGGAGCGGGTCGCCGAGGCTGAGTGACCAATCTCGCATGGCGCCAATTGTACGGGCAGAGTGGCGGTTGGTCAAACGGGTATAATTTGGTCTCATACTCAGTGGTCAAATGGTCGCATCGTCTGGTGGTCGAAGACAATAAGACCATGCGGCTATGCGACCAACAGACGAGGAGATTACCAATGGCTGGACTTTATTTCGAGGAATTCTCAGTGGGACAAACTGTCAAGACACTTTCGCGCACGGTGAGCGAGGATGCCATCAACACCTTCGCCGGGCTGACGGGCGATTACAACCAGATCCACACTGACGCTGAATTTGCAAAGACCACGCCGTTCGGACAGCGCGTGGCGCACGGCTTGCTCGGCTTGTCCATTGCCACCGGGCTGATCATGCGCACCGGTCTGCTCGAAGGCACAGTGCTCGCGTTCCGCGAAATTCAGGAATGGAAATTCGTCAAGCCGATCTTCATCGGCGACACCATCCATGCCGTGTTGACCGTCACCGAAACCAAAGCCCTGCCGCGCATTGGCGGCGGCGCGTTGATCGCGGCGGTCGAAGTCCGCAACCAGAATGATGAAGTTTTACAAAAAGGAACGTTGAACTTGCTGATGTTGAGCAAGCCGAAATAAAAAGGTATTCAGATGACGAACGAAAACGAAGAAGACGATATTGAGAAAAAACTAAGGCGATTGCTGCGCTCGGAGGAAGAGACCCAGTTCGATGGGACGCCTGTGCCTCCGACTCCGCCTAAACCTGATCCAAGCCAGATGGGGAACACCACGCCGCTGCTCAATCTCCCCGACTTGGATGAAAACAATATGCCGCTTCCCCGCCGCGTGGAAGAGACCGACCTCGACGGCACACGCGTCACCCCAGCCGCCTACCGGAAGACGAACCAATCGCCCACGGGTGGACAAGGTCAACGTCCCGCGTATCAGGCTCCGGCGAGTCAGCCGCGCCCGGTTTATCGTCCGCCCGCAGGTCAGGGGCAGGCATCCTCGCAGTATGTACCTCCGCGTCCAGTGAGGCAATCCCTTTGGCAACGACTCATAGGCAACAGGGGATGTCTTGTGCGCGGACTGGTCATCTCACTTTTTTCGTTTGTGTTGATCGGGCTGTGCGCGGCATCCATCGTTGTATATCAATATTCCGTCATTGCCAGCACCCTGCCCGATGTAAGCGACCTGCGCAACCGCACGTCGCAATTCCAGACCACGCGCATCCTTGACCGTAACGGACAACCGCTCTACGAAATTCTCGACCCAACAGCGGGTCGGCGCACCTATGTCCCGCTCGATGATATTTCGCCGAATTTGGTCGCCGCCACCATCGCCACCGAGGATAAGGAATTTTATAATCACCCCGGCTTTGATGTGGTCGCGATCGCCCGCGCCCTGTGGGAAAACTACCGCACTGACGGGCAGGGCGGAGGCGCATCCACCATCACTCAACAATTGGCGCGTGCATTATTGCTCTCCCCCGAGGAACGCGCCCAGCGCACCTATTCGCGTAAAACGCGCGAGATCATCCTTGCCGCGGAAATTACCCGCCGCTATTCCAAGGATGAGATCCTTGAGCTGTATCTGAATGAAATCTATTACGGCAATCTCGCCTATGGCGCGGAAGCTGCCGCTGAAACCTATTTTGGAAAACCCGTCAAAGACTTGACGTTGGGCGAAGCCTCCTTTTTGGCAGGCTTGCCGCAATCCCCCGCCGTTTATGACATCTACAACAACCCCGATGTGACCCTGCTCCGCCAGCAGCAAGTGCTGGTGTTGATGTTCGAACTCAGCCAGACAGAGGGATGCATCGAGGTCAGCAACAGCCCCGAGCGCGTTTGCGTGGATCCGCTTACAGCGACCCAGGCGGCGAACGAAATGAAAACCTATCCGTATCGCACGCCGTCTTTCGGCGCAAAATATCCGCACTGGGTCAATTACGTCCGCACGGAATTGGAAAAGTTGTACGATGCGCAGACCATCTATCGCTCCGGCTTTGTGGTCTACACTACCATTGATCCCGCGCTTCAGGACCGCGCCCAGCAACTGGTCACGGAACAGGTCGCTGCCATGGCGGAGAACAACGCCCGCAACGGCGCGCTCGTTGCCATCCGCCCGTCCACGGGCGAGATCCTGGCAATGATCGGTTCACCGGATTTCAATAATGTGGAAATCTCCGGGCAGATCAACATGGCGGTCAGCCCCACGCGCCAGCCGGGATCGTCCATCAAACCGATCACCTATGTCGCCGCCTTTGAAAAAGGCTGGACAGCATCCACATGGATCTGGGATGTCCCCACCCAATTCCCGGACGGCGCCAACCCGCCGTATGAGCCGCGCAATTACAACGGACGCTTCCACGGCGGCATGACTCTTCGCACCGCGCTCGCCAACTCGTTCAACATCCCGGCTGTGAAGGCGTTGGAATTCGTCGGCATTTACGACGACCCGAACACGCCCGAAAAGGACGGCATGATCGCCATGGCGGAACGCCTCGGCATCACTTCCTTCACCCGCAACGATTACGGACTCTCCCTCACGCTTGGCGGCGGTGACGTCAGCTTGATCGATATGACCACTGCCTACTCCGTCTTTGCCAACAACGGCAAGAAGGTGCCGACAGTTTCCATTCTAAGGATCACCACCTTTGCAGGCGAGGTCATCTACGAATACGAACCGCCCGAAGGCGAGCAGGTCATCCGCCAAGAACATGCCTATCTGATGTCATCCATCCTTTCGGATAACGAAGCCCGCTCATGGATGTTCGGGCGCAACTCGCCTCTGAACCTGTCCTTCCCAGTCGCCGCCAAGACGGGCACCACCAATGACATCCGTGATAACTGGACGCTCGGATACACGCCCGACCTTGTCACCGGCGTTTGGGTCGGCAATGCCGATTACACACCGATGGTCAGTACCTCCGGCTTGAGCGGCGCGGCTCCCATTTGGTCGCAATTCATGGAATTTGCCGTACCATACGTCACCAACGGCTTGCCAACTCCCTTCGTCCGCCCGGCAGGGATCGTAGATAAGGTCGTTTGCCGCCTTTCAGGCACAGAACCATCCAACTTCTGCCGATCGCAATACACTGAGATATTCGCGTCCGATCAACTCCCCCTGCCTCCCAGTCAGGACCTTGCCCGCCGCATCGCCATCGACCTTTGGACCGGCTACCAAGCCTCTGAAGCCTGCAAGGGACCATCAGAAGACCGTGTTGTCATGAACGTGACAGACAAATGGGCGCGCGAATGGTTCGAAACCCGCGACGGGCGCAACTGGCTGGACAGCAACGGCTTTCCAGAAGAGCCGGATTATGCTCCCGAACGCGATTGCCGCGCCGGCGACCCCCAGCCCGAGATCGGGTTTGACCTCAGCGATGGGCAACTCATCTCAGCCCCATCGTTCGATATCAAAGGCACCGCCAATGCAGACGGCGGATTCAGAAAGTGGGTACTTGAATACGGTCTGGGTGACAACCCCGGTTCGTGGACGATCCTGACCGAAGGAAATAACCCGGTTGAGAACGGCACATTCTATACCTGGGATGTATCCAGCCTGCCAAATGGAATCGTCACTCTGCGCCTGACCTTGATCGGTGAAAATGCGGAAGTGGACGAACGCATCCGACTTAACATCAATCTGCCCACTCCAACCCCGCCACCCGCCACGCTGACGCCAACCCCGCCGCCGACATCGACGCCCACGCCGATCATTATCATCGTCCCAACCGATACGCCCACTCCAACGGAAACACCGCTTCCGACGGATACGCCCACCCCGTAATCTTATGATGAAGCCGATCAACTGCCCCAACTGCGGAGCAGCATTACCTGCCCGCGCCATCAAAAGCGATATCGCATCCTGTGAGTTTTGTGGGACCAGCTTCCGCATTCCAAAATCCCTCACCCCCGAACCGGACATGGGCAACCTGCTCCTCGGCGCAGATTTCAGCCACAAGATCATGCCCGGCTGGGAACTGCTCAACGCAGACAAACTTACCTTCAATGGGGGAAATCCGCCTGAATTGATTGGGAAGGTTCCCGCTAAAAACGATGGGGCATACTTCCTGTTGAGAACTTCAGGCTTGTTGGATGATTACGACGCCAGCGTCTCCATCAAATTTTTAGATGGAAAAAAGGACACGATACGTGCCGGGTTCTATCTGCGCTTTTCAGATAACGGCGGATATGCCTTCCTGATCTCTGTTCAGGGAAGCTATACGCTGGGATTTTTTGAAAAGAATGAGAAAGGGATTCTCACCTGGAAGAACATGCTCCCATGGACGTGGCATACTGCCTTGCGTGAGGGATACAACGAGAGCAACCGTCTGCGCGTGGTCTGTAACGGCGAGGCGTTCCGCGTGTATCTCAACGGCGTGCTGGCAGGGTCCTTTAAAGACTCGAAGTATTCGGTGGGGAGAGTCCATTTGACGGTGGACCCGGGCGAGAAGGAGAGCGGTTCCTTTGCCTTCTCCGACCTTCAGCTGAGGGAAGTGACCGGGTGACAGGATCCGGCAAAAGGTCACGATTGAGGCGCTGAATCATCTTGATTCGTGCTTCCTTCACTAATTAACACCCTTGACGGGCACTTCCAGCTGGCATATAATCGTTCTGTTGGATGTAATAAACGAGCCATAAACCAGCAAGCGCTTGAGAAATACTCTCAAAGCGCTTGCCTTTGTTTGCCTCTGATATAGTGCGACTACACGATACAGGGAACGCTCGAAACGTATTCTTTTTATTTAGGAGAGGATCCAGTGGAAACCAAAGGACTGACCGCACTCCGTATCAGCCTCGCTTCGCCTCAAACGATTCTGTCATGGTCGTATGGCGAGGTGCTCAAACCTGAGACCATCAACTATCGCCGCCTGCGTCCCGAAAAGGACGGGTTGTTCTGTGAGGCGATCTTCGGACCGACCCGCGACTGGCAATGTTACTGCGGAAAATATAAAAACCCGCGCTACAAGGGCATTACTTGTGAAAAATGCGGTGTGGAAGTAACCCGCTCTGCCGTCCGTCGCGAGCGCATGGGGCATATTGCGCTTGCATCCCCCGTTGCACATATCTGGTACACGCGACGCATCCCGTCTCAGATGGGTATGCTGTTGGATATTTCCCGCCGCAACCTGGACCGGGTGCTGTATTTTGCCCAGTACATCGTGACCTACGTCGACGAGGAAGCCCGCAAGAAGGCATTACAGCGTCTCGAGGATGAGATCTCGGTCTCAGAGCGTGAGCAGGCTGCCGAGATCAACGCCCGCATTGCAGATATCAAGACCAAACGCGACCAGCAGATCGCCGAATTCAAGCAGAAGCAAGCGCTGCTCGAACAGGGTTATGATGAGGGCATCGCCGAACAGCTTGACCCTGTCATCAAGGAAGGTCAGAAACTGGAGAAACAGCTTCAAGACCAAATGGGCGAAGCTGCCAAGAAAGCTCTCGTTTTTGAACAGACCGGTGAGAAGATCATCGACGCTGGTGACAAGGTTGCCAGCAAACACATTACACTGATTCAAAAGACCGTCCAGAAGAAACTGGAATCGCTTGAAAATGAATTGAAGGACAAGCGCCAGGCTGAGATCGAGGAATTGAAAACGCAATCCGCCGCCATCAAGGCGCAGGCGGATCAGGACATGGAAGCCCTGCGCAACGAACTGGAGTCCCAGACTTCTGTCTCTTCCAATAATTCATCCCGCCTGCGCGACGAACTGTTGGAACTGCGTCCCTTCACCTTTATCAGCGAGATCCGCTACCGTGAATTGAAACAGCGTTGGGGGCAGGTCTTCCGCGCCGATATGGGTGCCGAGGCGTTTTATGACATCCTCGAACGCCTTGATCTCGATAAACTTTCCGAAGAACTCTGGCATGAGGTCCGCACCACAAAGAGCAAGCAGAAGCGCAAGAAAGCCACCACCCGCCTTAAGGTCGTGGAGGCGTTCCGCCGCTCCGGCAACCGCCCTGAGTGGATGATCCTGACCGTCCTGCCGGTCATCCCGCCCGACCTGCGCCCGATGGTGCAGTTGGATGGCGGACGATTTGCCACTTCCGATCTCAATGACTTGTACCGCCGCGTCATTAACCGCAACAACCGCTTGAAGAGATTGCTCGAACTCGGCGCGCCGGATGTCATCATCCGCAACGAAAAGCGTATGTTGCAGGAAGCGGTTGACAGCCTAATCGACAACAGCCAGCGCGGCAAGGCGCTTTCCCGCCGCGGACGCCGCGAACTCAAATCCCTGAGCGATATGCTCAAAGGGAAAAAAGGACGCTTCCGCCGCAACCTGCTCGGCAAGCGCGTGGACTATTCCGGGCGCTCCGTGATCGTAGTGGGTCCGCAGTTGAAATTGAACCAATGCGGTTTGCCCAAGAGCATGGCGTTGGAACTGTATCGTCCGTTCGTGATTGCCAAACTTGTGCAGAACGGATATGCTGCCAACGTGAAGGGTGCCCGTCGCCTGATTGAACGCAACCGTCCCGAAGTATGGGAGGCGCTCGAAAGCGTCATTGGCGACCGCCCCGTGTTGTTGAATCGCGCTCCTACACTGCACCGTCTCGGTATTCAGGCGTTCGAGCCGATCCTCATCGAAGGCTCCGCCATTCAGCTTCATCCGCTCGTCACCACCGCCTTCAACGCGGACTTTGACGGCGATCAGATGGCTGTGCATGTTCCGCTCTCCCAAAAGGCGGTGACTGAAGCGCGTGAGCTGATGCTCGCTTCGCGCAACCTGCTCAAGCCTGCGGACGGCGAGCCGATCATTTCCCCGTCGAAGGACATGGTGCTGGGCGTGTATTACCTGACCATGCCGCAGCGCGCCGCGCACCGCGGTGACGGGCGCGCCTTCGCCGATATGGACGAAGTGGAACTCGCCTACGCGCTCGATCAGGTGGATGTGCATACCGAAATAAAACTTCGCGTGCAAACCTGGTACAACGATAGCGGCGCGCGCCTGCCCGAAGCAGAAACCCGCATCATCGAAACAACAGTTGGGCGCGTGCTCTTCAACCGCGTCCTGCCTGAACAGGTACAGTTTGTCAACAAAAAACTTGATAAAGGCGGCGTAAAGGATCTGATCGCCGAAGTCTATGAACTTTGCGGACGCGACGTAACTACCAATGTGGCAGATCGTGTCAAAACCATCGGCTTTGAATACGCCATGAAATCCGGCACGACTCTGGCGGTTGCGGATATTTCCATCCCACCGGAACGCAAGCCGATCATCGAAGATGCCCTGAAAGCCGTTGAAGTGGTTCTGCGTGATTTCCGCCGCGGTCTGTTAACCGAACAGGAAAAGAACGAACGCGAGATCCAGATCTGGCAGGAAACGACCGACAAGGTCGGCGATGCCGTGAAAAAGCACATGGACCCGGACGGCAACCTTTCCACCATGGCAACCTCCGGCGCGACCAAGGGCGGTTTCTCTACCATTTCCCAGTTGGCGGGCATGCGCGGTTTGATGGCGGATCCGTCCGGGCGCATCATCCCGATGCCGATCCGCTCCAACTTCCGCGAGGGACTCACCGCGCAGGAATATTTCATTTCGACACACGGTGCGCGCAAGGGTCTGGCGGATACAGCCCTCCGCACGGCGGATGCGGGTTATCTCACCCGCCGCCTCGTGGATATTGCGCAGGATATCATCATCAACGAACATGATTGCGGCACTCATGACGGTATTTGGATTCGCAAATCGGATGATGTGGCTGGTCAATCCATGGCGAGCCGCATGTTCAGTCGCCTGTCCGCGGACCGCATCCTTGACCCGAAAACAGGTGAAGTGCTTGCCGAATACAACGATGTCATCACACATGAACTGGCGCGCCGCATCGCCTCCGCCGGCGTGACCGAGGTCAAGGTGCGCTCCCCCATGACCTGCGAACTGGGGCACGGCATTTGTTCAAAATGTTACGGTATTGACCTTGGACGCGGCGAAATGGTGGAACTCGGTGCGGCTGTCGGCATTGTTGCCGCCCAGTCCATCGGCGAGCCGGGCACGCAGTTGACGCTTCGCACCTTCCATACCGGCGGTGTGGCGGCGACCGGCGCAGCAGACATCACCACTGGTCTCCCCCGCGTGGAGGAAATCTTCGAAGCGCGCAAGATGCCAAAGGGTGAAGCCATGGTCGCCGAGATCAGCGGCATTGTGCGCATCCAGCCGTCGGAAAAATACCAGGATATGCGCGAAATCCGCATCGAACATGCCGAAATGATCCACGATGAATATGCCATCCCCGAGGATTGGAAGTTTGTCGCCAAGGACGAATCGGAAGTTCAGGCTGGTGACATCCTTGCTACCAAGGACAAAGCCACCATCGTTGCCCAGCACGGCGGACGCGTGGCGGTCGAAAAGAAGGAACACAAGATTATCGTCTCCTACGAACAACGCGAGGAGATCATCGAAGACATTCCGAACACGTCCCGCCTGCTTGTCAAGGACGGCATGCGCGTGGAAGCTGGTCAGCCGTTGACGGAAGGTTCGCTCAATCCGCACCAAATCCTGAAAATTCAGGGACGCGACGCCTGCCAGATGTACTTGATGACCGAGGTCCAAAAGGTGTACCGCTCGCAGGGTCAGAACATCCACGACAAGCACTTCGAGGTCATCATCCGCAAGATGCTGAGCAAGGTGCAAGTCACCCGCCCCGGTGACAGCAAATACCTGCCCGGCGATGTGGTCGACCGCCTCGAGATCCGCAAGATAAACGAGCAGTTGATCTCGGAAGGTAAACAGGCGGCTCGTTTCAGCGAAGTCCTGCTCGGTGTTACCAAGGCATCGCTCAGCACCGACTCGTTCCTCTCCGCCTCTTCCTTCCAGCACACCATCAAGGTGCTGGCAAGCGCCGCCATCGGCTCCACCACCGACCCGCTCTTCGGCTTGAAGGAGAACGTCATCATCGGCAAGCTCATCCCCGCCGGAACCGGCTTCATCCATGGACGGTTCACCGAAGGCGAGGAACCCGTCAGCGACGATGGCGCGGAACTCTCCCCGTCACCCGACGCTGAACCGGGCGACTAACCCGCACAACGAAAGGAAGCAGTCACACGGCTGCTTCCTTTTTTGATTCGCCGCATCGTATAATCGCACAGATGAAATCTGTCAGCAAAAAACCGCAGGGACAAATCACCCGCGGAAAGACCGCCTCGAACCGACTCCGGCGCGTGGATAACTTTATCCTGCTCTATGAGCCTTCGCTTCTCACGCGGACCGACGGTTTGTTCGCTGATTCCCTGTTCGTTGACCTCGGCTACGGCTTTGACCCGCGCACCACGCTCGAGAGCGCGGAACGGTTCCGGCGGCTGAATCCGGGGCTGCGCATTCTCGGCGTGGAGATCGACAAGGAAAGGGTCGAGGCGGCGCAGCCCTTCGCCGACGAAAAGACCTTCTTTCGGCTGGGTGGATTCAACCTGCCGTTGTTGGCAGGCGAACGCGTCCGGTTGATCCGTGCGTTCAATGTCCTGCGTCAGTATGAGGAGAGCGAATTCGCGCCGGCTTATGAGCGGCTTGCGGAGTACGTCTTGTCGGGCGGGTTGATGGTCGAGGGGACGTCCAACCCGTATGGCAGCATCAGCGTGGCAAATGTCGCGAGGCGTGAAGCAGGTGTCGGGTGGAGGTTCGAGGCGCTCGTCTTCAGCACAAACTTCCGCATGGGATTCGACATCACCGATTTTCAGGCAGTCCTGCCCAAGAATCTGATCCACCGCGTGGCGCCGGGGGAGGAGATCCACGATTTTGTCGAGGCGTGGAAGCGCTCTGCGGCAGAGACGTCTGCGGCAAAAGCTTTCGGGTTGAAACAATGGTTTGCTGCTTCGGTCGAAAGTCTTGCATCAAAGGGATTTAAGATCGACCTGCGCCGAAAATGGCTGACGAAGGGCTGGCTGATCTGGTATCGCTGACGCGGGAACAAGAACGCATCTTGGATCGTCTTAATAAAACGGATTTTGGACGAAGAGTTGAAGGAAAAACAGCCATGATGCGTTTATCGAAAATATATTCGCCCCTGTTCATCTTGTTGCTTGCCAGCGCAGCCTGCGCCGTGCCGGGTGTGGCAACGCCGGATGCAGGCAGTATCAGCACTGCCGCCGCGCAGACCGTGATCGCAGGGCTGACCGAAGGCGCGCCGATGGAGTTCCCGTCTCCGACGTTGGAATTCACTCCGACGCCTGAGTTCACGTTTACGCCGTCCCTCACGCCTACTGAAACACAGACTCCCACTCCGCTGTTCACTGCCACTTCGACTGTGCCGTTGATCAGCGTTTCCGTCAATACCAATTGCCGCGTGGGTCCAGGCAGGGTGTATGGACGTGTCGGTGCTTTGCTTGTAGGTCAGTCCGCTGAAGTGCATGGACGCGACCCGGGAGGAAATTATTGGTACATCCGTAATCCGGGCGCGGGGGCGCAATTCTGCTGGGTGTGGGGCGAATATGCAACATTGACCGGTCCCTACATGTTCCTGCCGGTGTTTACGCCTCCGCCCACTCCCACACCGACCATGACGCCCACACCAGTGCCCGATTTCAACCTTGAATACGCCGGCCTGGATTCCTGCTCGGGGTGGTGGGTTGAGATCAAATTAAGGAATACCGGTCCGCTCGCGTTTCGATCGCTGCGGATCGAAGTCAAGGATACGGTTACCGGAACGGAACTTGTGGCGCTGGCAGACAGTTTCACTGATCTGGATGGCTGTCTGAAAACGACCACCAAGGATGTGCTTAATCCCGGTGATACGTTCACGGTCAGCGCGCCGATGTTCGCATACAACCCCAGCGGCAATGCCATGCGGGTGAACGTCACCTTGTGTCCCAGTCCGGGTCAAAACGGCGCTTGTATCACTCGAAGCATCAATTTCACTCCCTAGTCCGTATCGGGCAGGCGATATGCCTGCCCGATTTTTTTTTATTTGAGGCAACCCCAGGGATCGGACAAGTCGATGCCTTATAATGACCCCATCCACATCGTAAAGGGAATATGAACCAATGCTCTCCACAATCCTGCTTTTCATTCTGGGACTGGTTGTCCTCATTGCCGGCGCTGAACTGTTGGTGCGCGGATCATCGCGGCTGGCGGCGGCATTCGGTGTTTCGCCGCTTGTCATCGGTCTGACCATCGTGGCATTGGGGACCGCTTCGCCGGAGATCGCCGTGTCCATTCAAGCCGCCGCCACCGGGCAGGGCGACCTGACGATCGGCAACGTACTCGGTTCGAACATCTTCAACATCCTGTTCGTGCTTGGCGTCAGCGCATTGATCGCCCCCATCCTGATCGCGGAACAGCTCATCCGCCTTGATGTGCCCATCATGATCGGCGTTTCCGTGCTTGCTTATTTGCTCGTGCTGGATGGGCGGCTTGGGCGGCTGGACGGCGCGCTCCTATTTGCCGGCGTGGTCGCCTATACCATCTTTTCGTTCCGTCAAAGCCGCAAGGAGGTCAGGGTGGTGCAGGATGAGTATGCCCAGGAATACGAAGCGAAAGAACCGTCCACGCTGAAGAACATTCTGAAGAATATTGCCTTTGTCATTGCCGGATTAAGCCTGCTGGTGTTGGGCGCGCGCTGGCTGGTGGATGCCGCTTCCTCCATTGCGGTGGCGCTGGGCGTGAGCCAGTTGATCATCGGTCTGACCATTGTGGCGGTCGGCACATCCCTGCCGGAAGTTGCCACGTCACTCGTGGCAGCATTGAAAGGGGAAAGCGACATTGCCGTCGGCAATGCGGTGGGCAGCAATATCTATAATTTGCTCGGCGTGCTGGGCATTGCAGGACTGGTCTCCCCGGCGGGGATCCATGTCACAGCGCAGGTGCTGCGTTTCGATTTTCTTGTCGTGCTTTTCGTGGCAATTATCACTTTTCCCATCTTTTATGTGGACAGCAGGATCTCGCGTCTCGAAGGCGGCATATTGTTTTCGTATTACGTGTTCTATACGCTCTATCTCATCCTGCATGCCGCGGACAGCGCAGCACTGCCTGCGTATACCATGTTCTTTTACAGTTATGCCGCGCTGACATTCCTGATCATTGTGATCGGCGCGATCCGTTTCCTGCACAACAGAAAACGCTCCACTTGACGCATCTCCCCTTTGCCCGTAAGATTGCCCCGCGATAGAACATTAATTCACCACAAAGAACATAAAGGTTTTTGCTTTGACCTTTGTGCGCCTTCGTGACACTTCGTGCTTAAAAGGATCTTCAATGGAACTTGGTATCGTACGAAAAATTGACATCGACACCGAAATGCAGCAGGCGTATCTCGATTACGCCATGTCGGTGATCGTGGCGCGCGCCCTGCCCGATGCGCGCGACGGGCTCAAACCCGTGCAGAGGCGCATCCTGTACGCGATGTATGACATGGGGTTGCGCGCCGATTCGCCCTATAAAAAATCCGCGCGTATTGTCGGCGAGGTACTGGGTAAATACCACCCGCACGGCGACTCGGCGGTCTACGAAGCGATGGCGCGCATGGCGCAGGATTTCTCGCTGCGCACCCTGCTGGTGGATGGTCAGGGGAACTTCGGTTCGGTGGACGGCGATCCGCCCGCCGCGATGCGCTACACCGAGGCGAGGCTGACCTCCGCAGCGCTCGACATTCTGTTTGATCTCAACAAAAATACCGTTAACTACACCCCGAACTTCGACGATACACTCGAAGAACCGAGCGTGCTGCCCGCCGCCATTCCCAACCTGCTGGTGAACGGCGCGACGGGTATCGCCGTCGGCATGGCGACCTCCATTCCGCCGCACAACCTCGGCGAGATCGTGGATGCGCTGGTCTTCATGATCCAGAAGTGGGAAAAGCTAGACGATATAGACGTAGAGCAGTTGATGAAATTCGTGCAGGGACCCGATTTCCCGACCGGCGGGTTGATCGTGCAGGAGAAGGGCGAGGAGGGACTTGAGTCCGCGTATGGCTCGGGGCGCGGCAAGATCACGGTGCAGGCGAAGGCGCACGTCGAGGAGATGGAGCGCGGCAAGAATCGCATCATCGTCACCGAACTGCCGTACAT
>CAYPHR010000033.1:0-16828 GCA_964410375.1 uncultured Anaerolinea sp.
CCTTCCTCCTCGAAATCGGCGTCGAAGAACTCCCAGCAGACGACGTCGATACCGCCTACGGAGCCTTATCTGCCCGTGTGCCGACTCTCCTCAAGGAACTGAATCTGGCGCACGGCGACGTCCGCATCTTCACAACCCCGAGGCGGCTCGTCGTTTCAGTAGCCTCTCTCTCCCCGAATCAGCCCGACCGCGAAGACCTCGTCAAAGGTCCCCCCGCCGACAAAGCAATCGTAGGTCACGTCTCTGACGTGACAGACTCGGCTGGCAAGGATAGTCACGCTGCAAGCGTGACCTACACTCAAGCGGCGATTGGCTTCGCCAAGAAAAATGGCATCGATACAAAAGACCTCATCGTCCGCGAAGAAGGCAATAACAAATACGTCTTCGCCCTCGTCAAACAAAAGGGACGCCCCACCCCCGAGGTCCTCGCCGAAGCCTTGCCCAAGTTGGTCGAAAGCATCAAGTTCGAGAAGTCCATGCGCTGGAATGACTCTGGCGTCTCGTTCTCACGTCCCATCCGCTGGTACGTCGCCTTGCTCGGCGACATGGTCATCCCGTTCGAATATGCTGGCGTGGTCTCTGGCAATACCTCACGCGGATTGCGTCCCTACGACTCGCCTGAAATCCAAATCCCATCTGCCGATAAATATTTTGACGTGATTCGCGAAGCAGGTATCCTGCTCGATAAAGAAGAACGCAAAGCATCCATCGTGGAGCAAGTCAACCAGGCGGCAGCATTGATCGGCGGTGAAGCCATTTTCGATTTCGTAGGGGCGAGTCATACCCCTGCGGGGCACTTTGACTCGCCCTTGCTCAACGAAGTCACCAACCTGGTCGAAATGCCCACTGCCGTCATGGGCGGATTCAATGAAGAATTCCTGTCCCTGCCGCGTGATGTGTTGATCTCGGTGATGAAGAAACATCAACGTTATTTCCCCCTCACCCCCACCCCCTCTCCCACTGGGAGAGGGGAGTCGAGCAGCGCGAGACGGGGTGAGGGTTTACTGCCTCATTTCATCGCCATCCGCAATGGCGATGACATCGGCATCGACACCGTCCGCGAAGGGAATGAACACGTGCTTGGCGCGCGCTTTGCAGATGCCAACTTCTTCGTGCGCGAAGATATCAAACTCAAACTCGAAGCATACCGCCCCAAACTCGCCTCGCTGACCTTCCACACCAAACTCGGCTCCATGCTCGATAAATCCGACCGCATGTTGAAACTCGGCGCGGAGATCGGCGGTTTGCTCGGTTTCAAGGACATGATGCTCATCAAGACGCTGGCGCGCGCGGTCTATCTCTCCAAAGCGGACTTGGTCACGCAGATGGTCACGGAGATGACCTCCCTGCAAGGCATCATCGGCGGGGAATATGCCCTGCGTTCCGGTGAAGCGCCCGAAGTGGCGCAAGCCATCGCCGAGCAATATAAGACCGTCCCGCAGAGTAAACCGGGTATGGCACTCGCGCTGACCGACAGGCTGGATTCTCTGGTTGGCTTGTTCGCGGCGGGACTGGCTCCCACCGGCGCAAAAGACCCCTTCGGTCTGCGCCGCGCCGCGATCGGCGTGGTCACTCCGCTCATCGAACATGATGTGGATTTCGACCTCGCGCTCGCCGTGCAAAAATCCGCGGCAGCCCAGCCGATACCTGTCAACGCGGAAGTGCAGAAACAGGTCCTTGATTTCATCGCGGGACGTTTGTCGGTCGTGTTAAAGGAAAGCGGCTACAAGCACGATGTCGTCGAAGCCGTACTGGCGGAGCAGTCTGCCAACCCGGCGGCAGCGGCTCGGGCGGTGAAGCAACTGTCCGCTTGGGTGGGACGCGCAGACTGGCATGAGATCCTGCCCGGCTTTGCGCGCTGTGTCCGCATCCTGAAGACGATAGACGATAGACCGCAGACTGTTGATGAAAGCAGGCTGGTGGACGCTGAAGAGAAGGTGTTGTTCAAGGCAATTCAGGATACAGTAAATGGTCAACCATCCACCGTCGATGAGTTTTTGAATATTGTCGTCGCGCTCATTCCGTCCATCAATGCGTTCTTTGACAAGGTGCTGGTGATGGCGGAGGACGAAAATGTGAAGCAAAATCGGCTCGCGTTGGTGGGACAGATCGCCCGCCTGTCGAACGGCATCGCGGACCTGAGCAAGTTGGAAGGCTTTTAGGGAGAAACAGACATCCCGCAGAGTACTCTGCGGGATGTTTTTATTAAGGATTGATAAGGGTTGCTCCAAATCGGACAGGTTTGGGTATAATTTGGGCAATGTCAATCAGCGGGGATGCTCTTTTCGGTCAACCACACATCGTTCTTTCATTCAAGCCAATAGATCAACAAGGAGTAGAATCATGTCCAAGTTAACGTTTCGAATCACCCTCGCGCTTGTCATTGGTTTGGTGGTCATTGCCGGCGCCTATGCAAGCGTGCAAGCCATGTCCAGTACAGCTCAGCAGGAAAGCAAAGGGACGTATGTTCTCGGCGGCAGGTTTGAGGGCGCGTTCCCAAAGCAGAAATCGAGCAACCCGCACCTCGACGTGTATAAAGACCCGTCCGGCAAAGGGCATGGCGGATGCGAGTCGGAGTACATGGACCCAAGCGACTTTTAAGATTTTATGCATCCAGCAGGGCGGTCCGCGGACCGCCCTGTTTTGTTTTAAGGAATGGATTTGCCATTCCATGAAACCAAGTCTATAATCAACCTGCTCTATGTCTCAAATTGATGAAATCAAAGCGCGTATCGATATTGTGGACCTCGTCTCCGAGACGGGCGTAAAATTGCGCCATGCGGGGAAGAACTACACGGGTTTCTGTCCGTTCCACGATAACAAGAAAACGCCGGCTTTTGTCGTCTGGCCCGAATCCGGGACATGGCGATGTTTCGGCGCGTGCAACGAGGGCGGCGACATCTTCAAATTCGTGATGAAGCGCGAAGGCATTGACTTCAAGGAAGCATTGCAAAAACTTGCCGCGCGCGCTGGCGTGGAGTTGAAGGAATTCCAGCGCGAAAGCCCCGAACAGCGCGAAGCGTACGACAACCTCCGCAAATTGCTCGAGGACGCGGTCATTTTTTATCGCGGTCATCTGGTCGCCAATGCGGAGATCATGAACTACCTGCGCGAAAAACGCGGATTGACCGACGCCACCATCGAGACCTTTGGGCTGGGATACGCGCCCCAAAGCTGGGATTCCGCCCTGACCCATTTCACCCAACGCGGCTATTCGGAGCAGGAATTGTTCGAGGCGGGTCTGCTCTCCGAACGGGACAGCGGCGGATATTATGACCGCTTCCGACACCGCATCATGATCCCCATCCGCGATGAGCAGGGACGCATGGCAGGCTTCGGCGCGCGCATTGTGGATCCGGACGATATTCCGAAATTTCTCAATTCGCCCGAAACGCCGATCTTCTCAAAGGGACGCCTGCTCTATGGACTGGACCGCGCCCGCAAACCCATCCGCGCGGCGGATCAGGCAGTGATCGTGGAAGGCTATCTGGATGTCATCGCTTTGCATCAGGCGGGCTACGAGAACGTCGTTTCGCCGATGGGCACGGCGTTGACCGAAGACCAGTTGCGCCTGCTCAAACGTTCCACGCGGCGTATCGTCCTTGCGCTCGACCCGGATACAGCAGGACAAAAAGCTGTCCTGCGCGGACTGGAAGCCGCCCGCTCCGCCATGGATAAGGAAGGGGAGCTTGGGTTCGATGCGCGTGGATTGCTCCGCAATGAATCCCGTTTGCAGGCAGACCTGCGTGTAGCCGCAATTCCCGATGACCTTGATCCGGATGAGATCGTGGCGCGGGATAAAGAAGAATGGGCGCGCATTATCGAGAATTCCAAACCCATTGTCACCCATGTGATGGAGACTTTGGCGGCGGGACAGAATTTAAGCGACCCGAAGGTCAAGAACCAGATCGCGGCGCAGGTGCTTCCATTGATCGATGACCTGTCCAATGCGTTGGAACGCGATACCTACCGTCAGGCGCTGGCGAGAATGCTCAAGGTGGATGAACGCTCCTTGATGGCTGCCCCGGTTCGAGGTCCGGTGGTGAGGCGCAAGCCGCGCGGGGAACGATCCATTCCAAAGATGGAAAGAACCGTCGCGGTAGTTAATCCGAGTCTGAAGGTCGAGTCCTTTTTTGTGGGGGTTGCGCTCCGCACGCCGGAGTTACTGTATCAGGTGGACCGCAAACTCGAGGAAAATCATTTGAGTGCGTTGACGACGGATGATTTCGAGTACACGGACCATCAGTTGATCATTCAAACCATCCGGGAGTCGTTGGAGCAGGTGGATCACGATTATCATGCTTATGTGATGTCGAAACTGCCGGATGCCGTCCTGCCGCTGGCGAACGAGTTGTTAAAGGAAAGCGAGCAGTTCAAACAGCCTGCCGAAGCCTTGCGTGATGACTTGGTGCGCGCGGTAAAAAAGATGCGCCTGACCCGCGCGGCGGAGCAGATCACGCAATACCGTTATCTGCAGGAGGAGGCGGGTGAACAGGGCGATGCGCGCGCTACAGAATACGAAAAAGAGATCGCTCGTCTGATAAAATTACGCATGTATATTGATCGCATGAAGATCTGACACAAGGACGTTTGCGAAAGGGAATTCGAATGCCTGCCAAAAGCAAACTGAAATCAAAACCTGCAAGAAAACCAAAACAGGTTTTGAAACCACAGGGGGGAAAGACTTCTCCCGGAAAGAAACTCAAAACACAACCTGTTGCGGGTTCCATGTTGGAATCCTTTACCGAAACAAGGGCATTTCCGCTGGAGGAAATGCCGGTCGATGACCTGCTTGATGCGGAACAGCCGCCGGAGGATGAACTCGAAAACGTCCTCGCCCTGCATGTGCACGAAGCGGGCGAATCTGCTGAAGACCCCGTGCGCTTGTATCTGCGCGAGATCGGGCAGGTAAAACTGCTCGATGCCGACAGCGAGTTCCGCCTTGCCACCATCATCGAAGCCAACCGGCTGGTGGGCACGCTCCGCAAGTTGAAACAACGCAAAGGGGTTTCGCAGGCGTGTTCCGTTTATCATGCGCTCATTTCCGAAATGCTCACATCCTGGGAGCGTCTGGTCGAAGATGCCGAGCGGCTCGAGCATGAACTTCCCAACCTTGCGTTGATGATCGCCGAAGCGCAGACGCTTCATACCGGCTGGGAGTTTGATGCGCCGTCCTACCTGCGGGCATATCTGGATAACGGCGATTGGGGGACAGACCATCTTTGGGATAACCTTGCCCGACACGCCTACAGCGTCTTTCTCAGCCTGTACCTGCTTCCGTTTAAGTATGCGGAGTGGCTGCTGACACATGTCCGCGAGCAGCATGAATTCCCGTCCCAACGCACGTTGTACCGCAATTTGTCTGCTGACGACGTTTTGCTGGATGAGATCGATGCCGTCCATGCCCGTTCGGAGGATGCGAATCAGGCGCTCGTCCGCGCCAATCTGCGGCTGGTGGTCAGCGTTGCCAAACGTTACCTGGGTCGCGGTATCTCCTTCCTTGATCTGATCCAGGAAGGCAACATGGGCTTGCTGCGTGCCATCGGAAAGTTCGATCCGCGGCGCGGATTCAAATTCAGCACCTATGCCACTTGGTGGATCCGTCAATCCATTAACCGTTCTATCGCCGAGCAGGCGCGCACGATCCGTATTCCGGTCCATTTGTTCGAGTCGATCTCGCGCATCCTGCGCGCCCAACGTCAACTGACCCAAACCCTCGGGCGCGAACCCACGAACGAGGAACTTGCGCTCGAGGTCGGCTATCTATCTGCTGCGGATGTGCAGTCCATTTTGCGGGCGCACGCCGAGAATAGAACCGTCAAACCGGAGTTGCAGCGGCGGCTCGACATCGCTTCACAGAAGGTGACGCGCGCGCTCCGTTCGGCGGAGGAGACGATCTCGCTGGAAGGTCCCGTCGGCGACGATGACTCCAGCGCGTTGGGCGATTTCATCGAAGATATCGACGCGCCTTCGCCGATGGATGCCGCCGCCAAGGAAATGCTCCGCGAGCAGGTCCAGCACGCGCTGGAAGTGCTGTCTGAGCGTGAACGGGATGTGCTGGAACTGCGCTTCGGACTCAAGGACGGCAGGGAGCATACGCTGGAGGAGGTCAGCCGTTACTTCGATGTGACGCGCGAACGCATCCGCCAGATCGAGGCAAAAGCGCTGCGGAAACTGCGTCACCCCGCGCGCAGCCGCGAATTGCGTGATTATCTGGGGGATTGACGAGGTCTTCAATAAAATAGATGGAAGAGCGGATGAGTATCCGCTCTTTTTTAATCGAAAAGCCCGGATTTAGTGAAATATGACGATTATCATCAATTTTGTGAAAAGTAGCACTTTTTCTAGCCTGCTAAAGTCTCTTGTGATATACTACGCCGAACGTGCAAGATTTCACGCATCAATGAGGTGTCCAACATGCTGCTGGAATATATTGCTATTGCGGTGATGATCGCAGTAGCCACACTTATTGCATTTATTGCAATCGGGCTGGGGGAGTTGTTCGGACCAAAGAAAAAATCTGCTGCAAAAGACATGCCGTACGAATCGGGCATGACGCCATACGGTGAAGGAACACGGCGTATGCCTGTCCGCTTCTACCTTGTCGCTGTGATGTTCATTCTCTTCGATATCGAAGTCGTCTTCCTTTTGCCGTGGGCGATCGCTTTCCGCCAGCTCGGTCTGTTCGGACTGATCGAGATGGCGATCTTTATAATTATCCTGCTTATCGGTTATGTGTATGCATGGAAGAAAGGAGCGCTCGAATGGGAGTAGAGCAGAAACTTGGAAATATGGGCGTGGTGACCACCACGCTGGAGAACATGGTCAACTGGTCGCGCACGAATGCCATGTGGCCCATGCTGTTCGGTCTGGCGTGCTGCGCCATCGAGATGATGTCCGCCCAATCCTCCAGCTATGATATGAGCCGCTTCGGCATGGAATTGATGCGTGCCAGCCCGCGCCAGTCTGACCTGATGATCGTGGCGGGGCGCGTCTCGAAGAAAATGGGACCCGTCCTGCGCCGCTTGTATGACCAGATGCCCGAACCCAAATGGGTGATCGCGATGGGCGATTGCGCCTCCTGTGGCGGCGTATTCAATAACTATGCCATCTATCAGGGTGTGGATGAAGTCGTTCCGGTGGATGTGTTCGTGGCGGGGTGTCCGCCGCGCCCCGAGGCATTGATCCATGGGATTTTGACCGTCCATGAAAAGGTGAAAGGATCCAAGTTCAAGGATCTGGCTGCTACTTAATAATGTTGTTGCGAGGAGATGGTCCCCCGACGACGCATCTCCCGTATGCTGCAAGTTGCTTTGGGCAGAGAACAAGGGCGCCCTCGCAATAACATGGTGAAGACTATGGAAAAAAAACTCGAACCAATCGTAAAGGCATTGCAGGAAAAGTTTGGCGTAACGGTGGATGAATTCCGCGGCGAAGTGCATTGCTTCCTCAAATCTGAGCAGATCGTGGATGCGCTCACCCTTATGCGCGACGAACATTCCTTTGAATTGCTCTCGGTGCTGACGGCGGTGGATTATTACCCGCAGACCTCGCCGCGTTTTCACGTCATCTATCAATTGACATCGCTCTCGCAAAATCTGTCCCTGCAGTTGAGGGTTCCTTTAAACGGAGACAGCCTCAAGGTCCCGACGGTGACGCGTGTTTTCAAGATGGCAATCTGGCGCGAGCGTGAACTGTTCGATATGTTCGGTATCGAAGTGGACGGGCATCCTGATCCGCGCCGCATCCTCATGCCCGAAGGCACCGAAGGACACCCCCTGCGCAGGGACTTCCCGCTGGGCTATGAAGAGCCGCAGTTCACCTTCAACTTCGATGAGATCGACCTTGGCAAGCCGTACGCAAAGGAATAACCATGACCCAGATCGAAGAAGTCACCATAGATCAATATAAGCACCTCGTTTCGGAGCGCGCGCTTACCGGCGAAACCATGCTCCTGAACATGGGTCCCCAGCATCCGTCCACGCATGGCGTGCTGCGTCTGTTGCTGGAACTGGACGGCGAGGTGATCGTCAACTGCATCCCCGATATTGGCTTTTTGCACACCGGCATCGAAAAGAACATGGAAGCCAAGACCTTCCAAAAAGCCGAAGTAATGACCGACCGCCTTGATTACATGAACACAATGGGCAATAACCTCGCCTACTGCATGGCGGTGGAAAAACTGGTGGATCTGGATGTGCCGCCCCGCGCACAGGCATTGCGCGTGATCCTGGTGGAACTCCAACGCATCGCCTCCCATTTGGTCTGGCTCGGCACCTCAGGCTTGGACCTCGCTGCGATGTCCATGTTCCTCTATTGTTTCCGCGAACGCGAACAGATATTGGATATTTTTGAACTGGTCTCCGGTCAGCGCATGATGACGACCTACATCCGCCCCGGCGGCGTCTGGCGCGATGTGCCGGTGGAGTTCGAAACCGCCGTGCGTGATTTTCTTAAGATCTTCCCAAAACGCATCGATGAATACGAACGCCTGTTGACAAAAAACCCGCTCTTCATTGACCGTATGGTGGATATCGGTTACCTGAGCAAGGAAACCGCCCTGTCCTATGGTGTCACCGGTCCGATGCTTCGCGCTTCGGGCGTGGACTGGGATCTGCGAAAAGTCCGTCCATACATGGGCTATGAACAATACGACTTTAACGTCCCCGTGCGCACGGAGGGAGACACGTATGCGCGCTATCTTGTCCGCATTGATGAATTGCGCGAAACGCTGAAGATCATTGAACAGGCGTTGAACAAACTGCCGATGGGACCTGTCCGCTCGGATAACCGTAAATTCGTCCCGCCGCCGCGCTCAGAGATCGGCGTGAGCATGGAAGCGCTTATCCATCACTTCAAGTTGTGGACGGAAGGATTCCCCGCCCCGAACGCGGATATTTACTGTGCCATTGAATCCCCGCGCGGGGAACTCGGCGTCCTGCTCGCAGGTGATGGCGGACCCAAACCCCGCCGCGTTCACATGAGAACACCGTCCTTTGATAATCTTGCCGTGCTTTCGGAAATGGTCAAGGGACTTTTGGTGGCGGACCTCGTCGCGGTACTCGCCTCCACTGACATCGTCCTCGGAGATATTGACCGATGAGTCTTGAGAAAACCCACCCGAAGGAAGTAAAACAGATCCTTTCGAAATACCCGCCTGAGCACAAACGCTCGGCGGTCATGCCTCTTCTTTATCTCGCCCAGCGCGAGGAAGGGTACGTCACGAAAGACGCGATGAAGGACATCGCCCAGATCCTGGATATTACCGAAACGGATGTCGCCTCCATTATCGGTTTCTACACGCTGTATCACGATAAAAAAGCGGGCAAATATCGCATGCAGGTCTGCACCGACCTGCCCTGTGCCCTGCGCGGCGCGGACGAATTCCTCGATAACCTGTGTTCCAGCCTTGGGATCAAGGTCGGGGAAACGACAGAAGATGGGCTGGTCACTCTTGAGGCGGTCATGTGCCTCGCCGCATGCGACCGTGCGCCCATGTTCCAAACGCAGGGACCGGACGGCATTAAATATCACGAATATATGACGGTGGACCGCACAATGGAACTCATCGATGCGCTGAAACGCGGCAATGGGGAGGAGAAATAATGGAACACATCCTTTTGCGCCATCGCGACATCCCTGATATCAAAAATCTCAGTATCTATAAAAAGAACGGCGGGTTTGCGGCATTAAAAAAAGCCGTGACCAAAATGAAGCCGACCGATGTGACCGAAGTGGTCAAGAACTCCGGTTTGCGCGGACGCGGCGGCGCGGGCTTCCCCACCGGTATGAAGTGGTCGTTCATTGACAACAAGAACTGGCCCCATTATGTGGTGGCAAATGCGGACGAGTCTGAGCCGGGTACGTTCAAAGACCGCGAGATCATGGAGGAGAATCCCTTCCAGTTCCTGGAGGGACTCGCGCTCGCTTGTTACGCCGTCAGCGCGAATGTGGCATATATCTATCTGCGCGGCGAGTTTTGGCAGGTTGCCGCCTTCCTCGATGAGAAGATCGCGGAAATGGAAGAAGCGGGCTTCCTCGGTGACAATCTCTTCGGCACCGATTACTCGCTGAAGATCTACACCCATCTCGGCGCGGGCGCCTACATCTGCGGTGAAGAGACCGCCCTGCTTGAATCGCTCGAAGGCAAACGCGGACAGCCTCGCGTCCGCCCGCCCTTCCCGCCTTCGTTCGGTCTGTACGGCAAGCCGACCATCATCAATAACGTTGAAACCTTTACCAACGTGCCTCCCATCCTCACAAACGGCGCGGACTGGTACAAAAGCATTGGCACCGCCGACAGCGCAGGCGTAAAGATATTCTCGCTTTCGGGGCGCGTGCGCAAGCCCGGCAATTATGAACTTCCATTTGGCGCGACCTTCCGTCACTTGATCTATGAACATGGCATGGGCATCCAGGATGGCAGGTCCGTCAAGGCGATCATGCCTGCCGGAGCCTCCTCCTCCTTGATCGTCGTGGACGACAAGGTGCTGGATACTCCCATGGACTACGCCTCTGTCCGCGCGATCGGCGGCGATCTTGGATCCGCCTCCGTGATCGTGCTGGATGACACCGTGGACATTGACTGGGTGATCAATAAGACCATCCACTTTTTCAAGCATGAATCCTGCGGTAAATGTACTCCCTGCCGCGAAGGCAATTACTGGATGCGGCATCTTACTGAGCGTATTCATTCGGGCGGCGGCTCGACCGGTGATGTTGACCTCCTGCTGAACGTAGCCAAGCAAATGCAGGGGAAATGTCTGTGCGCGCTGGGCGAATTCTCCACCATGGCAGTGGTAACCGGCATTGAACGATTCCCGCAAGACTTCAAGAAAGCGGTAAAAGCGTAAGACGATATTCGATACCGGATATTCGCATGACGAATGACGAGTATCGTTTTTCCGGAGACTTAATGAGCAAACAAGTCACACTAACAATCGATGGAATACAGGTGACCGTACCCGACGGCACGCTGGTTGTGGATGCGGCAAAGATGGCGGGCATAGACATCCCCGTTTTTTGCCATCATCCCAAACTGGAGCCGGTCGGCATGTGCCGTATGTGTCTGGTCGAGATCGGCAGACCCATGCTCGACCGCAACACCGGTCAGGTGGTGATGGAGAACGGTCTCCCCAAGATCCAGTTCATGCCCAAACTCGAAACCGCCTGCACCAACCGCGTTTCCGAAGGCATGGTGGTGATGACCACCTCCGAAAAGGCAACGGACGGACAAAAGGGAACGGTCGAATTCCTGCTGACTTCGCATCCGCTGGACTGCCCGATCTGTGACAAAGGCGGCGAATGTCCGCTTCAAAACCTGACCATGGGGTTTGGTCCGGGGAAAAGCCGCTTTATCTACGACGAGAAATTGCAGCTCGATAAACAAGTGCCGCTGGGTGAACTTATCTGGCTTGACCGTGAACGCTGCATCCAGTGCGCGCGCTGCATCCGTTTTCAGGATGAGATCGCGGGTGAAGCCGTGCTCGGCTTCGATGACCGCGGACGCGGAACCCAGATCATTTCCGTCTCCGACCCCGGTTTCGACTCGGTTTTCTCCGGCAACACCACCGATATCTGCCCCGTTGGCGCATTGACCACCGCGGACTTCCGCTTTGGCGCACGCCCATGGGAGTTGAAGGCGGAAGCATCCATTTGTACGCAATGTCCGGTGGGATGCAACACCACGCTCAATACCCGCCGCGAAGCCAAGGCTGGCGGCGACATTGTGGTGAAACGTGTCATGCCGCGCCAGAACGAGGAAGTCAACGAGATCTGGCTGTGTGACAAGGGACGCTTTGCCTATCACTATACCGAAGGTAAGAAACGCCTGACCCGTCCCATGATCCGCAAGGAAGGCAAGCTGGCACGCGCCTCCTGGGATGCGGCAACCAAACTTGCCGCGGAGAATTTCTCCAAGGCAAAGAAGGATTTTGTGGTTCTGGCTTCCGGCCGGCTTGCCAATGAAGACCTCTTCAATCTCAAGTCGCTGGCGGATACAGCGGGCGGAACAGCCATCCTGTATTCCGAAATGGGCGGCGGCGAGTTGACCCAATTGGTGGGCGTAGGCGCCGGCACAAATATTGGCACGATGGGCGCGGGGGATGCCATTCTCGTAGTCGCTTCGGATCTATATGAAGAAGCGCCGATCTGGTGGCTGCGTGTCAAGCAAGCCGCAGACCGTGGCGCGACCTTGATCGTTGCCAACCCGCGCCAGACCAAACTGGATCGCTTTGCGAAGTACACCATCCGCTATGCCTATGGCGATGAAATGAAGACTGTCAACGATATTGCCAAAAAAGGCAAGATCGCCGATGAATTTGCCAAAGCCAAGAACGCGGTTGTATTCTTTGGAAGTGAAGGTTTGGGCGTGACTGGCACATCTGCGCTGGCTTCCGCCTGCGCCACTCTTTTGAAAGAAACCAATCATGTTGGACGCCCCAACAGCGGTTTGATCGGCGTGTGGCAGCGAGCCAATGACCAGGGCGCTTTCGAGATAGGCTTCCAACCCGAAGCGGATTTGATAAAGGCGCTCAAGGGCAAGGCGGTTTATGTTGTAGGCGCAGACCCGGTTGGGGATAGCCCGGCACTGGCTAAAGCTTTGAGTAGTGCAAAGTTCGTAGCGGTGCAGGAATTGCTTGAAACCGCCACTACTGAAATTGCGGATGTGGTTCTACCGGCACAGGCATTTACCGAGCGCGAAGGGACATATGTCTCGGGCGAACGGCGTGTACAGCGTTTTTATGCGGCTGTCCCTGCGAAGGGTGACAGCAAGCCTGATTTTGCCATCACATCGATGATCGCAAAGCAGATGGGCGTCATTCTGGAGGGTTCGTCGCCTTCGGTGGTGTTCGATATCCTTGCCAGTTCCATCGAGGCGTTCAACGAATTGAGTTATGAAAAACTCGCCGAGACGCACGGTCAGTGGCCCATTGTCGGGCGCGGTGACCTGTATTATGGCGGCACGACCTACGAGAATACACAGGGATTGGGCGTACAACTCGCCCCGTTGGCTCAGGCTGGGGGAGCGGTACGCTTCTCCAAGGTCCGGAAGGAAGCGGCTCTTCGTCCGAAAGAAAAGGAGTTGCTGGCTGTTCCGGTCAACAAGTTGTACGACTTCGGTGTGACGGTCAGTTCCGCCGACCTGCTCGGGGAACGGATCGGTGATGCGTATATTTCGCTGCATTCATCAACGGCGAAGAAAATCGGTGTGGAGGCGGGCACGCTGGCGAAGATCACGTTCAATGGGACGAATGCGGAAGCGACCGTGAAGATCGACGATACGGTTTCAACGGGTGTGGTGTTGGTGCCGCGCAGTATGGGCATTGCGGTGCGTGAGCCTGTTGTGGCGCGTGTGGCTGCGCTGGGGAAGGTGAAATAATGGACTGGACGATCTGGCTTGAATGGGTTCTTAAAGGTTTTGTGTTGTGCCTGATTTTGTTGACAGGTTTCGCATACCTGACCTTGTACGAGCGCCGCGCGCTGGCGAAGATTCAGGTTCGCATTGGTCCGAATCGCGCGGGACCTCAGGGCTTGCTTCAACCCATTGCGGATGCAGTCAAGCTCATTTTTAAGGAAGAGTTGACGCCGGGCAAAGTATATAAGACGGTTTTTATTCTTGCGCCGGTCTTGACTGTGGTGCCGTCCCTGATCATTGCGGCGGTGATTCCGCTTGGTCCGTCTTTCACCATGTTCGGGCGCGAGATCACACTGTACATCGCCGACTTGAATGTGGGCATTCTGTATATTGCGTCCATCGCCTCCATTGCGATCTATGGGATCGTGCTGGCGGGCTGGGCGAGCAATAATAAATATGCCATGCTGGGCGGCATCCGCTCCTCGGCGCAAATGATCTCATATGAACTTTCGCTGGGGTTATGCCTGGTGATCGCCATTCTGCTTGGCAACTCGATGAACATGAATGAGATCGTGGATGCCCAGCGGGGGATGTGGTTTGCCGTGATCCAGCCGGCGGGCGCATTGGTCTTTTTGATCGTGACGCTGGCGGAGGTGAACCGCGCTCCGTTCGACATGCCGGAAGCCGAGCAGGAATTGACAGCCGGTTATCATGCCGAATATTCGGGCATGAAGTTCGCGCTGTTCTTCATGGCGGAATACCAGAAGATGATCGTCATTTCCATGATCGCGGCGACGCTGTTCTTCGGCGGCTATCGCGAGTTCTGGTTCTTGAAGGATACCTTCTTGAGTGTGGATTCCATCTGGACAATTGGTTCATGGCAGTTCCAAGCATGGTTCCTCGGACCGATCTACCTGTTCCTGAAGGTGGTTGTCCTGTTATTCTTCATGATCTGGATCCGCGCCACCTGGCCCCGCATCCGCTATGACCGCTTGATGGCGTTCGGTTGGAAGGTGCTTTTGCCTTTGGCGCTGGTACTTGCCTTTATCACTGCGGCAGGGATTCTGCTCGAAGCGGAATTTAATAATCCGCTCTTTTTCTGGAGCATCCCTGTCCTGTCGATCATCAGTTTGCTGGTGGCGGTGGCTTTCATCGAACGCGATTTGAGGAGAAAATCACATGGGCGTGTTTGATCCCATTATCGAACTTTCAAAGGGATTGGGCGAAACCCTGCGCTCGTTCCTCTTTGAAAAACAAGTGACCTATCAATATCCCGAAGAAAAGCGCCCCGTTCGCCCGCGCTTCCGTGGGCGTCATGAATTGAAGCGCTATGAGAACGGGCTTGAAAAGTGCATCGGATGTTCGCTCTGCGCCGCCGCCTGTCCCGCCGATGCGATCTTCGTGGAAGCCTCCGAAAATACGGACGAGAAACGCTTCTCGCCCGGCGAGCGGTATGCATCCACCTATGAGATCAACATGCTGCGCTGCATCTACTGCGGTTTCTGCGAGGATGCCTGCCCGACCGAGGCAATTGTGCTGGGCGACAACTACGAACTTTCCTTCACCGACCGCAAACAGGCGATTTACACCAAGGATATGCTGTTGGACCCCGTCCCATCCGAGCAGATGCTCACGCCGCGCAAAGTGGAGCCGAACGTGTTCACCCGCTCTGTGCCGGAGATGAAGGACCCGACGGATTAAATAAAATTGTCATTGCGGGCTTCCTTTACGGCGCAGCAATGACAGGAAACTGCCTATGAACTCTGAACTGCTCGTTTTCCTCGTACTCTCCCTGGTTTCCATTGCCGCTGCACTGGGAATGTTGTTCAGCCGCAATGCGGTCTATTCGGCGCTCTTCCTGGTGCTGAACTTCAGTACCGTGGCGGTGTTCTATATTCTGCTGGGCGCGCCGTTCATCGCCATGGCTCAGATCACGGTTTATGCGGGCGCGATCATGGTGCTGTTCCTGTTCGTGATCATGCTCCTTGGTGCGGAAAATCTTCCATCCACCAAAGCGCTTCCCTGGCAAAGACCGTTGGCGGTGATCCTCGCAGTCGTCCTTGCGGTGGAGGCGCTCTATCTCCTGCTCTCGCGTGCCAGTTCCGATGCCGCGATTACCGCGCCGGATGCATCAGTGAATACGGTCGAGAACTTGCGCGAAATGGCGATGACTCTCTTCAACCAGTATCTGCTGCCGTTCGAAGTCACGTCCGTTCTGCTGCTGGTTGCATTGATCGGCGCCATCGTGCTGACCCGCAAGGAAAAAGGAGGGCAAAAATAATGGTCCAGGTTGATTATTACATTGCTTTATCTGCGGTTTTATTTGTGATCGGCACATTGGGCGTGCTGACGCGCCGCAACCCGCTCATCATCTTCATGTCCATCGAGTTAATGCTCAACGCGGCGAACCTTGCCTTCGTGGCGTTTGCCAGCATGCACGAGACCTTCAGCGGGCAGATCTTCGTCTTCTTTGTCATCGCAGTTGCTGCGGCGGAAGTGGCGGTGGGTCTTGCCATGATCGTGGAAATCTTCAAATCCCGCAGGAACATCAACGTTGATGAAGTGAATTCTCTCAAGGGATGATGGAATTCTCGGAGAATGTTATGCACTTAAGTGAAACAGTTACAGGCTTTTATTCCCTTGCCCCCTGGCTGGTCTTTGCGCCTGTCATCGGCTTGCTGATCAACGCCGTCTTCGGCAGGCAGTTCAGCGAACGGACGATCGGCACGGTGGCAAGCGCGGCGTCGGGCGCGGCATTCGTCGTCTCCGTCCTGCTGGCGTATTCCGTCTGGGCGAATCATGGGCTTCCGGTCAGCGTGCCCTTCGCCGAATGGATCCACATCGGCACTCTCAAACTCGACTGGACCTTCCGCGTTGACTCGCTCTCGACCACCATGATGCTCGTCGTTTCGGGCGTCGGCACACTCATCCACATCTACGCCATCGGATACATGCACGAAGACGTGCGCTTCAAGCATCAGGAAGGACGCTTCGCGCGCTTCTTCATTTTCTTGAACCTGTTCATCGCTTCGATGATGATCCTCGTCTCCGGCGACTCCTACTTAATGCTCTTCGTCGGCTGGGAGGGTGTGGGACTTTGCTCCTTCCTGCTCATCGGCTTCTGGTTCGAAATGGACACGCTCGCTCGTCCCTCCTGGGCGAATTCCGATGCTGCCAAGAAAGCCTTCATCACCAACCGTATCGGTGACTTTGGTTTCCTGCTCGCGGGCTTCCTGATGTTCTGGTATCTCGGCTCCTTCCAATTTGACGAGGTCTTCAGAGCCGCGCCCGCCGTTGCCGCATCCGCGCCGTGGGTGATCGTGGCGATTGCACTCTTTATGCTGATCGGTGTGGCGGGCAAATCCGCACAGATTCCGCTCTATATCTGGCTTCCCGACGCGATGGCAGGTCCAACCCCCGTCTCCGCCTTGATCCATGCCGCGACGATGGTGACGGCTGGTGTGTACCTTG
>CAYPHR010000034.1:0-16121 GCA_964410375.1 uncultured Anaerolinea sp.
CAAAAAGATGAGGAGAGTCGTTTCGAGTTGGGGCGGGCGTGAGGCGGTGAGGAGTTGGAAGCTTGCGGGGAGGAAGCGGGTGAGGTTGAGTAAAAGGACAATGCTTGCAACGATGGCAAGGATGATGATGTTTTTGCGCTGCTTGCGGGTTTCGTCGTCGGCGGTGATGAACCAGGTGAGGACGACGAGCACGAGTGTGGCGAGGGGCGTGAAGAAGTCGGCGCCGCGGATGGGGAGGGCAGGTTGCAGCCAGAAGATGACGACGACGCTGGCGATGAGCATGAACCACATCCTGCCGTGGTTGCGCAGGAGGGTTGCCCACAGGAGCGAGGCGGCGGCGAGAATCAGGATGTTTTCAAGCGCCATTTAGAAGCCTTGATAGATCCACGTTGGGCTCGTGTCTGCGGTGAAGATGACGAGGGCGATGAGGATGAGGCAGAGGAGGAGGGCGAGGAGGTTTTCGCGGGTGAAGATTTTTTTGAAGATAGACATGGGAAGAGTAATCCGCAGATTGCGCAGATTACACAGATTGAGTATTTAAAATCAGCGAAATCTGTGTCATCTGCGGATTAGGTTTTAGCGAACACCGCAGACGAGCCAATTGCCGTTTTGTTCGATGACTTCGTAGGTGCGGGCGGAGAGGTCGAGTTCTTGAGGTTCGCCTCCGTAACTCATTTGGAACGTGCCTTGACAATCCACGAGAGTTCTATCTCCGTCTGTGCCGGATTCGGCGCAGGACATATCCTCCACAGTGACTTCGACGAGGGCGAAGGAGTCGAGTTCGAGCAGGGCATCATCTTCCCAGTCGGCGCAGGAGTTGGAGATGAGGGCGGCTTGGTCTTTGCTTGCAAGAGCGGTGATGTAGCTTTCGACGGCTGCCGCCGCTCCGCCCGAGGCGGATGCTCCGCAGGCGGAAAGGATGATGCTCAGGGCTAGCATGAGTATGGTGTATTTGGTAGGCACAGGTTCCTCCGTATTTTGAAAAGCAATGGCGGATTATAGCCCATGAACAACCATTCATTCAATCGCGGGTATTATTATGTAAATAAAGTTTTTCAGGAGTTCATCATGAACAACTACATCGCCCTCGCCATTACCTTTGCCATCGCACTCGGATTTTTGCGCCTGATGGATTTCTTTGCCCATCGCGGCTGGATCGAAAGCAAGCTCAGCCGCAAGTTGATCCACATCGGCACGGGTCCCATCTTTGTGTTGTGCTGGTTTCTGTTCGACGATGCCCCGTCCGCTCGCTGGCTGGCGGCGTTGGTTCCGTTTGCGATCACGGTGCAATTCGCGCTGATCGGTCTTGGCGTCATCAAAGACCAGGCATCGGTGGATGCCATGTCCCGTACGGGCGACCCGAGGGAGATTCTGCGCGGTCCGCTTTATTATGGCATCATGTTCGTGGCGCTGACCCTGATCTACTGGCGCGAGTCGCCCATCGGCATCATCGCCCTCATGATGATGTGCGGCGGCGACGGCATCGCAGACATTGTCGGCAGGAAATTCGCTTCGGCAAAATTGCCCTGGAGCAGGGACAAGTCCATTGCGGGGACGGTCAGCGTTTTTCTGGGCGGCTGGTTAATGTCGGCGGTGATCGTTTTTATTTACGTTTCGGCGGGAGTTTTCCCGGGTGGTTTCACGGACTATCTTTTGCCCATCTCTGTCATTGCACTTGTAGGCGCGCTGGTCGAATCCCTGCATTACAAGGACATTGACAACATCAGCATGACGCTCGCGTCCGCGCTGGTGGGGCATTGGTTCTTTTAGCGATATAAAAAGTGACAGTCACCTTCAAGGTGACTGTCACTTCACTTTTCCACTTCTTCCTGTTTCAGAATCATCACGCGGAACGACTCGGCGTACTCGAAATCCTTATCCTTCGCATCTTCCTTTGCCCAATCGCGCATCCATTTTTCCACTTCATCCACAGGGATCTGACTGGCGTGCTGTTGCAGCGCCTTCACCTTGAGATCGATGGTCTCGGAAATATCCACCCAGGTGTTGGGATTCTCGATTCCATGCACATATAACCGCTTGACCTCGTGCGGCTCAAGCCCCTCTGCGAGCAGGTCGGCGAACATCAGCCTTGACCCCGCTGACGGAAAAACCGCTTCCGTGGCGGCGCGCGCCGCGGCGCGATGGTCGGGGTGATTGATGTACTCGTTTCCATAAAACCATGCTTCGGGATTGCCCGCAAAGACCACCTCAGGCTTGTGCCTGCGGATGAGGCGGGTGAGTTCCTTGCGCAGTTCCATCGTCGCTTCGAGCTCGCCATCGGGATGACGCAGGAAAACCGTCTGCGTAACCCCAAGGATCTGGTTGGCAGCCAGTTGCTCGGTCTCGCGGAGGCGCGCCAGCTCAGGTTTGTAATCCGCGCCTTTGGACGGGTCGTTCGAACCCGAATCCCCGCTGGTGATGAGGACGGAGATGATCTCACAGCCTGCGCGCGCCCATTTGGCGAGCGTCCCGCCGATGGAAAATTCCTGGTCGTCGGGGTGCGCTTGGATGCTCATTGCGATTTTGGGAATGAATTCGGTTTCCATGACGCCCGATTGTACTCGAAAGGAAAATGGGGAAGCGGTAAAATCTACCGGCAGAAAAAAACGAATCGTAGTAAAATAGAACTCTTGTTCTGATTTCTCCCGCCCCTTAAATTGCGAGAGCCAGGGGTTGCCTGCCCTGGCTCTCTTACAAAGGAGGAGAAGAGAAATCTCTCTGTTACGTCCGTAACTTTATCACGCGTCTTCGAAAACTGCTTGACGCCCGCCCTACGTCCCTCACACGATTAATCAACGTAATTCATTAACATTTATTAAGGAGAAGAATGTCCGCTTCACTTGCAATCGAAACAAAAGACCTCGGTCGCATTTACAAACTGCGCGGCAACAAAAAGGAAGCCCGCAAGGAACTGGTTGCCTTGGAAGGCGTGAATCTGACCGTGAAACGCGGCGAACTGTTCGGACTGCTCGGACCGAACGGCGCCGGAAAAACGACCCTGATCAAAGTCCTGACCACGCTTCTTTCCCCGACCTCGGGCTGGGCGCGCGTTGCAGGAGCAGATGTCTCCGCCCAGCCTGACTTGGTGCGCCCGAAGATCAACATGGTCTCAGGCGGCGAGTCATCGGGCTATGGTCTGTTGACCGTGCGCGAGAATTTATGGATGTTCTCGCAGTTCTACGGCGTGCCGTCGAAGGAGGCGAACGAGCGCATTGTGGCGCTGCTTGAAATGGTCGGCATGAAGGACAGGATCCACACAAAATCGTCCGATCTCTCGACGGGCTTGCGCCAGAAGATGAACATCGTGCGTGGATTTCTGACCGATCCCGAAGTGCTGTTCCTCGATGAACCCACGCTCGGCTTGGACGTGGGTGCGTCGCGCGACGTCCGCAAGTTCATCATCGAGTGGCTGAAAGCGGACAAGACCCGTACACTCCTGCTCACCACGCATTACATGGTCGAAGCGGACGAGTTGTGTGACCGCGTCGCCATCATCAACAAGGGACGGGTGCTGGCGTGCGACACGCCAGCCGCGTTGAAGCATCGTCTGCAAAAGGATGCGCTGTTCGAGATCGAGACGAGTCCGCTCAACGGGTTGGACCAGCAAATGTTGGTGGACCAGCCCGAAGTCACGAAGGCGGCGATCTCAGAGACAGAGACAGGCGCGAAGTTGAGTCTCAGTCTGGTCGAGGAATCCGCTCTGGCGCGGGTCATCAATCTCTTCACGCAAAAGGATGTGAAGGTGATGAACCTGAGCAAGCGCGAGCCGACGCTGGAGGATGTGTTCGTGGACTTGGTGGGGCGCAGTATGGCGGAGGAGGAAGCAAATGGGCAGCCTGAATGATGCGCTGCTGCGCCCGTACACGCGAAAAGACACGGGCTGGCGGCTGTTCCTGAAGACCATCATCGCGCGCGCGTATCCGCGCATCATCGGGCAGCAGCGCGAAGTTTCGTGGCTGGTGTTCGACCTGATCATGCCGATGCTGGCGGTGATCGCGTATGTGTTCGTCTATCGCGCGTTGAATGCGCCTGAAGAGTATATCGGCTTCGTGGTAATGGGCGGCGCGATGACCGCCTTCTGGATGAATGTTTTGTGGAGCATGTCCAGCCAGTTGTATTGGGAGAAGGAACAGGGCAACCTTGCCTTGTACATCATGGCGCCGAATTCGATGATGGCGATCCTGCTCGGCATGGCGTTGGGCGGGATGCTGGCAACGGCGCTGCGCGCGCTGGCTGTGACGTTGCTTGGCATTTTCATGTTCGGTGTGACGTACACGGTCATCAGTTATGTCCAGTTGTTTCTGGTGTTCATGCTGGCGATGATCGCGCTGTACGGCATGGGCATGATGATGGCGTCGGCGTTTTTGCTGTTCGGACGCGAGGCATGGCACATGGCGAATCTCGCGCAGGAACCGATCTTCCTGGCTTCGGGCTTTTACTTCCCGATCAAGTCGCTGCCGTTCTGGGTGGCGGCGGGCGCGTCGATCATTCCGCTCACGCTCGGCATGGATGCGATGCGTCAGTTGGTCTTCCCTTCGGGGTTCCAGTTCGGGTTTATGAGCGTGCAATGGGAGATCGTCATCCTGGCAGTCCTTTCGGTGGTGTTCATCCTGACAGCGAAAATCCTGCTGGCGCATATCGAGAAGATCGCAGTGCGCGAGGGTAGGATCACGGAGAGTCGGAGATAATAAGTGTCATGTGCGATGTGTCAGGTACCAAGTAGAACCTGATACGTGACACCTGACACTTTCGACACGGAGATTTTATGCAAACATCAACTTCATGGCGTTCGTTCCGCATGGCGGCGTGGCTGGGATGGCTGATCGAATCCAATTGGACCGATCCATTCCTGTTCGCCGTGTACTCTATCGTCAAGCCGCTTTCAGGCGCGGCGATCCTGGTCGTGATGTACAGCATCATTACGCAGGGAAATTTCGACAGTGCATTGTTTCCATATATTTATCTCGGCAACGCCTTCTACATCTACGTCGGCGCGGTGATGACGGGCGTCTCGTGGGCGGTGGTGGATGACCGCGAACATTACAAGACACTCAAATACATGTACATTGCGCCCATTCAAATCCCCATGTACCTGCTCGGACGCGGCATCGCGCGTTTCATCACGGGTTCGATTGCCGTCTTCATCACCATTGCGGCGGGCGTGCTGTTCCTGAAAGTCCCGCTCAACCTTGCGGAAGTGAACTGGCTGTTATTCTTCATCACGCTCATTCTAGGTGTGGTGATGCTTGCGCTTCTGGGCTTGCTGTTGGCTGGCATCACATTGACGGTTGCCCGTCACGAAGGCTTCATCGGCGAAGCGACAGCGGGCGCACTCTACATCTTCAGCGGCGCGGTCTTCCCGCTGGATGTTCTGCCCGAGTGGATTCGTCCGCTGGGGTATTTCATGCCGACGACCTACTGGCTGGAACTCTTGCGGCGGTCACTGGTGGGCAACGTCGCGGAAGCCTTCCCGACGCTGGCGGCGTTCAGCAATATGGAAATTCTCGGCGTGCTGGCAGGGCTGAGTCTCTTCTTCGGCGCGGTCAGCATCTGGGTCTTCCGTGTGTGCGACAGGCGCGCAAGGGAACTCGGTCTGATAGACAGGACGACGAACTATTAAAAGAACAGCGCCTGATCCATGCGAATCAGGCGCTGTTCTTTTTGGGGATCAAGCAACTATCTGGCGTTCCAAAAATCTTTCGATCATTTGCTGAAGTGTTTTCAATGTCACTGGTTTGCTCAGGTATTCATCCATGCCTGCGGCGAGACAGCGTTCCCGGTCGCCGGGCATGGCAAAGGCGGTGAGCGCGATAATGGGAACAGAATCAAACCGCGGGTCGGAGCGGAGGCGGCGGGCGGCATCCAAGCCGTTGGCGTTGGGAATCTGCACGTCCATCAGTATGATATCAGGGACGTCTTGCATCGCCTGCTCAACGACAGCGTGACCATCACGGGCGACGGTCACGTCGTACCCGCTGTATTCAAGGAATTCCTTCGTTACGATCACGTTGGCTTCATTGTCCTCTGCGAGCAGGATCTTTTTGTGCCGCGTGCCACCTCCAATATATGCAGGCACTTCCTCATTCTCCATATGCGGCAGGCTGATCTTCGGCGTTTCCAAACTCCAGGGCAGGATGCAGTCGAAACGGCTTCCCTTGCCGGGTTCGCTGTACAGTTCCACACTGCCGCCGTGCAATTCCACCAGTTTCTTTACCAGACTCAACCCCAGCCCGGTGCCTTCATAGTTTCGTGACAGGCTGGTGTCCAACTGCACGAAGGGCTTGAACAATTTCGGCTGGTCTTCACTGGCAATGCCGATGCCGGTATCGCTGACGGAGAACTTGATGAGGTTGTTCTCCGCATCCGCCTGCACTTCCAGTTTGACATGTCCATGATCCGGGGTGAATTTGACGGCGTTGTACAGTAAATTGACCAGGACCTGCTTCAGGCGTTTGTCGTCTGCGCGGATGATGGGAGATATCGGAGACGGCAGGTATTCCATCGTGATCTGCTTTTGGTTCGCAAGCTGTGCCACCAGGCTCATACTGGACCGACAAATGTCGTTGACAAGATGGTCTTCAATATAAAGTTTGAAGTTGCCGGATCCGATCTTGGAAACATCCAGAATATCATTGATCAGTTCCAGAAGATGCTCTCCGCTGGTGCGGATGTGATCCACGGCGCTTTGCTGCCTGTTGGTCAACGGTCCATGAACTTCTTCGAGCAGGGTCTCGGAGAAGCCCAAAATGCCGTTCAATGGCGTGCGCAGTTCATGGCTCATGTTCGCCAGAAATTCGTCCTTGGCGCGGTTGGCTTGTTCAAGTTCGGCATTGGCGAGCTGCAGTTCCGCCGTGCGTTGGTATACGCGTTCCTCCAAGGCGAGGTTCAATTTTGTCAATTCTTCCTCGGCGAGTTTGCGCTCGGTGATGTTCTCGTGAGCCACCACGATCCGCAGGGGACCCTCGCCGTTGAATTTTGTGATACGGACAGTGAACCAGCGTTTTTCATCCGGGGAATGGCAGGGATATTCGATCACATAGAAATCCCGTTCGCCTCGCATGATCGACCGGATGCATGATGCGACCATGGAACCTTCTTCCGCGTCCTCACCAAGCGCCGCATCACAGACCGCCAGATAGTTGACGCCTTCAGAGACCCGCGCCGGGTCGACCCCGTTCGCCCTTGCGAATTCGCGCCAAGAGCGGTTGACCTCCACGATGGCTCCCGTCTCATCCAGTATGGCGATGCTGGTTGTCAGCGCATCGAGGGTCTCGCGTGAAAAACGTTCGGAAGCTTTCAACGCCGCTTCCGCCTGCTTGCGTTCAGTGATGTCGCGCGCGACAGCGTAGATCAACCCGTCATCAGGCACTGAATGGGCATTCCACGACATCCATTTATAGGAGCCGTCCTTGCACCGATAACGGTTTTCGAACATGAAAACAAAATGTCCATCCACCAACACCCCGGTCGCATTGATGGTTGCCTCCCGGTCATCAGGATGCACAAAGTCAATGTAGGGTTTGGATGTAAATTCGGCAGTTGACCAGCCAAGGGTTCTTTCCCAAGCGGGGTTGATATGTTTGAAATATCCGTCGAACCCGGCAATACAAAGCAGGTCGAGGGAATAATGAAACAGGCGCTCATGTTCCTGTTCGAGGTGTTTACGTTCGGTGATGTCGCGCGCAATGCCCTCGACGGCGGTCAATTCGCCCGCCTCATTGAAAATATTGACATTCCGCTGTTCGGTCCAGATGACGGTTCCATCCTTGCGCACCCAGCGCATGACAATGGGACAAGCCTGGTCAATCTGCCCATGCTCAATAGCATCAAGAAGATGTCGATCCTGCGGATGGGCGAGCTTGAGCCCCAGGTCCGGGTCGGCATAGTGCTCCTGCGGGGTGAAGCCGGTGACCGCCGTTACGGACGGACTGACATAGGTGAAACCGCGCTTCGGCTTGAATTCATAACGGTAGATCACGTCCGGCAGGTGTTCTGCCAGCCTCATCAACCACGCCTCGCCGCCATGCGCCGACGGGACACTTTCAGGCTTGACCGCGTCGGTATTGGCTTGCTTCATCGCATCAAGGATCGTCCCTGCCAGTGTTTCCGACATGATGGATTTGTTGACAAAACCGTCCGCGCCAGCCTGCAATGCGGCATCGCGGTACATGCTTGCCTCCATCATGGTCAATACGATGATCTTGGTTCCGGGGAGTTTCTCTTTGAGAATCGGGATCAGTTTCAGCCCCGAACTATGCGCCAGATTCAGATCCAACAGGATGATATCGGGGTGCAGGTCCTGGGATTGTGAAATGGCTTCATTCCCCCCGCTGGCGGTTCCAACCACGGTCAGTGACTCTTGATACTGTAAAAAATCGCTTGCGGCTTTGAGAAAATAGGGACTATCGTCCACGAGCAGGATACGGATGGGATCTTTCATGATTACCTCGGGAAGGTTAGGGTCTTTCATCCCTGTAACCATACAGGAGGATCCGCCAACGGTCTATTCGTGGACGTACGGTATTATGGTGTTTATTTCCCTACATTTTTGTTGGTTGAAGTGACAGTCACTTCAATATCACTTCAATAATCACTCCACCATGCCCCGTTTCACGGCATATTTGACCAGATCGGTCTGCGATTTTAGCCCCAATTTCTTCATCAGGTTGGCGCGGTGCATCTCAACTGTGCGCGGGCTGAGCGAAAGCCGTTCCGCGATCTGCGGGTTGGACGATCCCTCCGCGGCGAGTTGGAAGACCTCGCGCTCGCGGTCGGTGAGCGCATCGAACGGGTCTTCTGCCCGCGATTCCTGTGAGCGTTGGATGTATGCCTGAATGGCGCGTTCGTTGAGCGACGGGCTGAGATAGAGGGCTCCCGCCAGCGCCTGACGGATGGCGAAGATCAACTCTGTGGATGAGCTTTTCTTCAGGACGTAGCCCGACACGCCCGCATCCAGCGACTCGACCACGTAACTCTCGGCATCGTGCATCGAGAGCACGATTACTTTCGTGGCGGGGGAAACGCGCCGGGTCCGCCGGGCAACTTCCAGTCCGGAAAGACCCGGCATCATCATATCCACGATCAACACATCGGGCTTGTGTTTCTCCGTCAATGCAAGCGCCTCCAGCCCGTCGCCCGTCTCCGCCACCACTTGCAGATCGGGCTGGGTATCGAGCATCATCCGCAGCGCTTCACGCAACACCTGATGGTCATCGGCGAGCAGGAGCGTGTTCATTCGTTCTCATCCTGCAGGGGCAGACGGATGAATTTTTGCGTGCCTTTGCCCTTCTCGGATTCGATCTGGAACGTGCCGCCGACGAGTTCCGCGCGCTCCTTCATGCCGCTCAAGCCGCGGTTCTTCGCCAATGCGGATTCGGCGTCGAAACTGACGCCGTCATCATCGATGCGGATCTCCATCCAGCCGCCTCCGGCATGGACCTCGAGCCTGACCCGCTGTGCCCGGGCATGGCGTGCCACGTTGGTGAGCGCCTCCTGCACGATGCGGTAGACGGTGGTTTCGATTTCGGATGGGAAGCGTATGCCCTCCACTCCGCCGTGCTTGAAATCCACCTGTATGCCCGTGCCGTCCTGATAGTGGTTGACATGCCAGACCAGCGCAGGGAGCAAACCCAGATCATCGAGCATGGGCGGACGCAGTTCGAGCGAGAGACGGCTGACGCGGTTGAGCAGGTCGCTGGCGAGTTCCTGCGCCTGTTCGATCTTCTTCGCCGCCGTTTCCGGCGGGAGTTGCCCGGCGAGGTCGAGCGTGATCTTCATGGCGGTCAGCATCTGACCGATCTGGTCGTGCAGTTCACGCCCGATGGCGCGCGCTTCCGCCTCGCGAGCTTCCGCAAGTCGCCGCGTGAGTTCCGTCAGGCGGTCGCGGCTGAGACGCAGCTCCTCCTCGGCGCGCTTGCGTTCGGTGATGTCGCGCACCACGCTTACAACGCCCGACATCCAGCCCTTGTCGTCCAGCAGGGTCGTGACGGTATTGTCCGTGAGAATGATCCCGCCGTCCTTGCGCCTCATGCGGTATTCGGTTTGGAACAGTCCCTTTTCGGTCAGAACGGGTTCCCCCACCTTTCCAAACTGTTCGTATAGATCCTGGTTGACATGCAGGAACTCGGTGCTGCGCCCGATGATTTCCTCGGGTTTGTAGCCAAAGATGCGCTCGACCGCCGGGTTGCAGGTGATCACCGTGCGATCACTTGGGTTGATCACCAGGATGGCTTCCGACAGGCTGGCAAAGGTTTTTTCGATGAACGCCAGGGCGCGCTTTAATTCATCCTCCGTCCGCTTGCGCTCGGTGATGTCCTCGCAGACCGCGACAAGGCGCACCAATTCCCCATCCATCCCCCGTACCCCGGCGACGCTGTTCCGCACCCAGACGGGCTCGCCGGTCTTTTTGATGTAACGCTTCTCGATCACAAAGCCGCGCGTTTCCCTGTTCAGCACCTGCTGGATCAATTGTGTATTGTGTTCCCGGTCGTCCGGGTGGGTGATCTCAATGAAACGCTTGCGGCTGAGTTCATCATTGGAAAAGCCGGTGATGCTCTGATATGCCGGGTTGACGCGTATGAATTTCCCATCCAGATCGGTCAACGCCCAGCCGACCGCCGCCTGCTCGAACGTACTGCGGAATAATTCCTCGTTCTCTTCCCTTGCCTTTTCCGCCAGTTTGCGTTCCGTGATCTCCTGCACCGCGCCGTAAATGCCGAGCAGCTGCCGGTATTCGGGATCCATGACCGGCAGGGCATAGACCTGCACCCAGCGCACCCCTCCGCCCTTGGCGATCGTGCGGATCTCGGTGATGGCGCGTCTGCCGGAACGCAGTTTTTCCATGTCGCGGTCGTCCACCGCGAGATCATCGGGATGCACGGCTGTCCGCCAGCCTCCGAGGGCAATATATTCTTCGAACCCGTAGCCTGTGATGCCCTCGAACGCGCCGGCTACCCACTCAAGGTGCGATTGACCGCCGGCATCCACCCGGGAGTAGAACATGTAATCGGATGTCACCGAGGAGATCAACTTGTAGCGTTCCTCGCTCGCCCGCAGCGCATCTTCCATCTGCTTGCGCTCGGTGACATCGCGGATGACCATGCTGGTGCGGTCCTCCCCCTGCCTGCTCTTGAAAACGTTGGTGGCGACTTCTCCTTCAAATGTTGTCCCATCCGCCCGAAGATAGGTCAACTCGCCGTGGAACCTGCCCGTGCGGGCGCGCTCCTCAAGCGCTGCCTGCAAACGCGGGTCGCTCGTGTCCACCAACCCGCTGCGACCGATTCGGACGATCTCCTCCTCCGTCCGCCCGAACATCTGACAGGCGGCGGGATTGGCGGCAAGAATACGACCATCCGGCACAGTGAGCAGGATGGCATCCATGCTGTTCATGAACAACTGGTTGCGGATCTCTTCGCTCTCATCCAATTGTCTCTCGGTGATATGGTGCTGCTTCAGTTCCCGCCGCAGGATCAGAAAGATCACCAGCGCACTGACCGCCACAAAGACCCAGCCTTTGAGCGTCTGCCAGCGGACTAGCACGTCACGGTCCGCCGCCAGCATATTCAATGCAAAATCCGAAAGAAGTATCCACACCACCCCAAAGATCAAATAGAACAACGCGACATACAGATCAACACGTAACGATGGGGATTTCATGGCAGCCTCACCAATGTATTATGGCGGTTTTTGGGGATAACTAGCAGGATAAAGACGTGCTTCCAGAGCGGTCATCTTTTGTATTCCCCCTTGCTCTGATGGTTTAAAAGAGCGATAACGCTCATGAACATTCCTTATGCCGTGGGAAGAGCCAGCTTGCATAATGGTATGCGCAGTATAGCATATTCGATCATAAAAATAGAGTTGCAGATTCAAAAAAATCCATTCGCAGACCCCTTTGACGAATGGATAAAAAGCAACCTATGATGAAGCCTCCGCTACCTGTAGTTTTCACGTTCCCAACGCTGGATCGCATGTTGCAGACAGGTCAACCGCGTCGCGCCCGGACGTTGTGCCTGCTCATACCCTACCAGCCTCTCCGCCGCTGACCGATCCCCGCCCACCTTGCGGAGCAGGTCATCGAACAGTTCGGCTTCCCTGACCGCCCCAGCGAACAACTCCTCGGCGATATGTGGTTTCCCCCGCAGTCTTCTCAGCGCAGACTCCACCCACAGTGCAAAGCGGCTCTTCGGGCGCGGACTGACGCGTTCCTCTTCCCCGCCGCCTGTGGGCTCATACAGGGATACACCGCAGTTCGGACAGGTCAACAACTCGTGATAGATATATGCGCCGCAATTGCCGCATTCGATCTCATCGTCTTTGGGAGGAGGCGTGATGCTGGTCGGCACGATCAGACCCGCTTTGTGAAGATATACAGATCATCCCCCGCCGAGTAGAAATCCTTGATGACCGCTTCGTTGACGTACCCCGTGTTGATGTAGAACTGGCGCGTGGACTCGTATGCCGCCGTCCCGGACGTTTCTGCGATGATGATGCGTCCGCCCGCCTCGCGCACGGCTTGCTCGCAGGCGGTCAGCAGTTTGCGCCCCACGCTCTTGCGCCGCGCGGACGGGTCCACGGCGATCCAGTACAGGTCATACACGCCTTCTGCCAGGTCGCGATACCCATAAATGGCGAAACCAAGCACCTGCTCCCCTTCGCGATAGACAATGAAGTTGTACCCGCTGTCCTCCGCGCCAAGCTGGAGATATTCGTCGAACATTTCGGGTACGGCTTCGATCTCCTCACGGCTGAATACCCCCGCCCGGGCTGTGATGTCTGCGATCTGTGCTCTGTCCTGTTGGGTGGCTGTGGAGATCATAGGGTACATCCATGAAATGAGATGGCTTATTTTCCCCGTGTTCCCCTTTTTGCGCAAGTCCCTTATGCCTTTGCCATAGTCCTGTTCCCGGGCAGATCCCAAGCCTCGATCACCAACCTGCCTTTTGATGCGGGTACATACTCCCAAAGATACTCATTCACCTGCATTGCATCGCCCTGCTCCAATATATCTTCCCGCTCATCCATTACCGTCACCGAGACCCTTGTCACGCGCACGTTATCGCTTGCCTGTACACGGATGCATTTCTCCAGACGTTCGATCCGGTGTATGACCGGCGGGGTCATCCAATCCGCCAAGGCTACATTGTAGGCGTTTTGAGCGGTGCCTGCCGCTTTCATGGCATAGATGGGATTCTCTTTGTATACCGCTTTGGCATAGGCGGCTGCCTGCTTGATGCGGTTCTGTGTGCCGAGCTGCGCCTCACTAAACTGTCGGTTGCTAAAATCGGGCTTTAAGCTGATAATTGTCCTGCCGTCACGCGTGGTGCGGACGTAATGATCCCGGGTGATCGTACCGCTCATACTTGTGAATATCTCGCTTCGTCGTACTTTTGCCATCTGTTTCGTGCTCCTTTTCCCATTGATCATCCAATAAAATAACCGCTGGATATATCCTGGCTATATCGTGCCCATATCATGGTCATATGATGCTGACCATTCCTCAAGGGATGTCAGCATTGTACCGTCTGACTGCTGGGCAGACACCTTGGAAACAGCTTACAGTTCCAGATAGCTGCATGGAAGCAAAAGCGGGGACCTCACCAGTCTCCGCTTTTCATTTGGCTTTATCGGAATTGATCCGCAGATGCCGCAGATTAAGCAGATTGGAGGAAAACCAGCACACTCTGTGGAGCAGCCATGACACTTTGTTTTATTTCCGAATACGTGGATATTGGTAAGAGTATAATTTATACATCCGAGTTCTGGCAGAACCCGGATGTATGGAAGAATGACAGCCATGCCCCGCAGACAGATACCTTTCGTTCAAGGTTTGTACTATCACATTTACAACCGCGGCAATAACCGCCAGACGGTGTTCTTTGAGGCGGATAATTACCTGTACTTTCTAGGCGGGTTGAAGAAGTATCTTCTCCCGGTGGCTCACATCGTTGCTTATTGTTTAATGCCAACGCATTATCATATTTTGGTGAGGATCAGGAACCAGACTTCCGAAGTTTTTAAAACTTCGGAAGTCTCAAGACAAGTCTCCCTCGCCATGCAAAAGTTCCTTATTTCCTACACCAAAGCCATTAACAAGCGATTTTCGCGGGTCGGATCGCTGTTTCAGGGACAATTCCAGGCGAAACCCATTCAAACTTACCCGCATCTGCTTAATTTATGTGTCTATATTCATGCCAACCCAGTGAAAGATGGACTGGTCGCTTTGCCCGAGGATTGGATATACTCGAACTATCTCGAATGGCTTGGTCGGCGCGCTGGAACGCTGGTCGACCATGAGTTCATTCAAGAGCATTTCGGTTTACCTGCCGAGTATCAGGAGCTTGTCATGCAGTTTGTGAAAACCCGTTATTTGCCTGATGATGTAAGAACGTATTTGGAAACGTTTGAAAAATAATCCCAACCTCAGACTTCCGAAGTCTCCGAGACTTCGGAAGTCTAAATGGAGTAACCATGCCCATCACCCTCGACGGTTCATCCCTTACCATCGAAAAACTCGTTGCGATTGCGCGAGATAACGAGAAAGTGGAACTTGCCCCCGAAGCGCTGGAGCGCATCAAAGTCTGCCGCGCGATGCTGGAGGAGAAGCTCGCCAACAAGGAAGTGATGTACGGCACGAACACCGGCATCGGCGAGTTCTCGGAGACCATGCTCAACGATGAGCAGGTGAAGGAATTCCAGAAGTACCTCATTTACAACCACGCGGCAGGGATCGGCGACCCTGCGCCCATCGAACACGTCCGTGCGGCGCTGGCGGGGAGGATCAATGTCCATGCGCACGGGAATTCCGGCTGCCGCCCCGAGATCACGTTGACCATGATCGAGATGCTCAACAAGGGTGTCACGCCAGTTGTGTGTCAGAAGGGGTCGGTGGGCGCAAGCGGCGACCTTGCCCCGATGGCGCAAGCCGCGCTCTTACTCATGGGCGAGGGAGAAGCCTTTTATAACGGTGAGCAGTTGTCGGGTGCGGAAGCGATGCGGCGGGCTGGGATCGAAGTTCCGGGCTTGCAGGCGCGCGACGGTCTCGCCGCGATCAACGGCTCCAACCTGCTGACCGCCATGTCCGCGCTACACATCTACGACATGGAGCGCTTCATCAAACAGGCGGAGATCGCCGCCGCAATGACCATCGAGGCGCTGCTCGGCAACATGAAGCCCTACAACACCAAACTGCACGAACTGCGCGGCTTCAAGGGCGCGGTCAGGTCGGCGCAGAATATGATGAAGGTCATCGCCGGTTCGGACTTGACGACGGGCAAGATGAAGACCAAGGTGCAGGACGCCTACTCGATGCGATCCACGCCGCAGGTCATCGGCGCGGCGCGCGATGCAATTGCGTATGCGCGCTCGCAGGTGGAGATCGAGTTGAACGGCGTGGGCGACAATCCCATCTTCATCCCCGAGGACAAACTGACCCTGACCGGCGCGAACTTCCAAGGCACGCCGGTGGCACTGCCGATGGACATGGCGGGGGCGGCGATCACAATGGTGTGTGTCCTTTCCGAGCGCAGGTTGAACCGCCTGACCAATCCCGCTCTTTCTCAGGGTCTGCCTGATTTCCTCGCCCATGAGCCGGGATTCTACTCCGGCTTGATGCTCAGCCAATACACCGCCGACCATTTGATCGTGGAACAGCGCATCCTGTCCGCGCCCGCTTCGATCCAGTCCATCCCTGCCGCCGCCGACCAGGAGGACTTCGTCTCGATGGGCATGAACACCGCCCTCAAGAACGGACAGATCCTTGATAACGCTTATGGCGTGCTGGGCATCGAATTCATGGCGGCGGCGCAGGCATTGGACTTCCGCGAGTTCACGCCCGGTAAGGGGACGCAGAAAGCCCGCGAAGTGATCCGCAAATATGTGGAACACCTGCACGTGGACCGTCCGCTGTACAACGACCATAATACGATGAAGGCGCTTGTGAAGTCGGGGGAGATCTTGAAGGAAGTGGAGCAGGCGGCTGGGGAACTGAATTAATTTATAAAGTAAGGGCGATGTATATATCATCGCCCTTACTTACATTCCCAACCACCGTCCCACACCCCTCCCCGCCCAGCGCCCGCTCGCCATACACGCCGTGATCAAATACCCGCCCGTCGGCGCTT
>CAYPHR010000035.1:0-15894 GCA_964410375.1 uncultured Anaerolinea sp.
CTTCACCAACAAGGTCGTGCTGGAGATCGGCTGCGGCGAAGGACGTTTGACATGGAAGTACGCATCATCCGCCAGGCAGGTCATTGCGTTCGACCCTGACCATGACTCCCTGCGCATTGCCCGCGCAGACTGCCCTGCGGATTTGCACAAGCATGTCCATTTCATGGGCGCGAGCGCGAAGCACATCCCCTTTTCAAAAGAGACTTTCGATATTGCCATACTCGCCTGGTCGCTTTGATGAATGGAACACGCGAGCATGGTTCATGCTCTGGATGAAATTCGAAGAACACTAAAGCCGAACGGGATCCTGCTCGACTTGCGCCCCGTCGAGGATAACTGGCAGGTGGAAGTGGTTTCATCCACGGGCTGGCAGGCTGCGGGTAGATTGAGCGATCTGCCTGCGGCGGTGGAGGATGACGAGGCGGCGTTCCATGCCATGCGGGAGGCGGAGTCCAACGGGTGGTATGTCAGGGAAAAAGAAAAGGAGTTCGATTTTTTCTATTATTGGGACACGCCTTCGGAGATGAAGGAGTTCATGGAAAGCGAATGGGATGATTTCGAAAAACTGGAGGAGAGTGTATATCGCAAAACGAGTTCGCTGTGGGTTTCAGCGGGCGGGGATGCGCGTGTGCGGGTACGAGTCAAAATGCTTATTACGCTGTGGAACAAGTTATAATTTTATGAAATTCATGTAAACCGGGAGCATCCATGTGCGACACCCTCATCGCCACAAAATTAGCCGCCAAGGACGGAGTCGCTGTCTTTGGAAAGAATTCAGACCGCCCGCCGAACGAAGGGCAGTCGATGGTGTATTTTCCCGCCGCAACCCATCCCGCGGGAAGCAAAGTCAAATGCACATATATCGAGATCCCTCAGGCTGAAAAAACTCACGCCGTTCTGCTCTCCAAACCGTTCTGGATGTGGGGCGGGGAAATGGGCATTAACGAACACGGTTTGGTGATCGGAAACGAAGCGATCTATTCCAAAATCCCCGCGAACAAAGAACCTGCCCTGCTCGGCATGGACATGCTGCGCGCCGCGCTTGAGCGCGCCGTCACTCCGCGCGAGGCAATTGACGTCATCGTGGCTTTGCTCGAAGAATTCGGTCAGGGCGGAAACTGTTATTCGCACGGCAACGAGATGTATTATCACAACAGTTTCCTGATAGCCAACGCAGACGATGCGTGGGTGCTTGAAACCGTCGATAAACAATGGGCGGCGCGGCAGGTCAAGGATGTGTACACCATTTCCAATTGCCTGACCATCGGAAACCAATACGATCTTGCATCCAGCGATCTGGTTGACCTTGCCATTCGAAAAGGAATGACCAAATCGAAGAATCAATTCCAGTTTGCCAGCGATTACTCCGACTTCCTTTTCACGACCTTTGCCGACGGACGTTCGCGCCGCCAGACCACCATCACCGCGCTCGATGCGCAAAAGGGAAAGATCGGCATCGAGACCATGATCGCAACACTCCGTCACCACAACGACGAAATTTTCGATCCCAAAAAAGGCATCACCGGTGCGGATGTGTGCATGCACGCAGGCTTCGGTCCGGTTCGCATCAGCCAGAGCACCGCATCCATAGCCGCCTATTTGGACAAGAACAACCCGCTCATTTTCGCCACCGGAACATCCGCCCCGTGTACGAGCATCTTCAAACCCTTCTGGATGGATTGCGCATCCTTCCTGACCGATGAACCTGTTCCGACCTCCCAGGCAGACTCCAACTCCCTGTTCTGGTCCCATGAACGCCTGCACCGCGCCACGCTGCTCAACTATCCCGAACGCATCAAAACCTACGCATCCGACCGCGATGCGCTAGAGAGAAAATTCATCGAAGGCGCTCTGAAACTACACAACTCTCCCGCAAAGGAACGCGAGAAATTCTCCATGCAATGTCTGGCAGAAAGCCGCGCCGCCGAAGCCGAGTGGCTCAAGCGCGTGGAAGCGGTTCCCGCAAAACGATCTATCCTGTTCTCAATGGCATGGAACGGTTTTAATAAGAAGGCAGGGGCAACCTAGGATCCGCCGCCCATCCCCCAAGCGTTATCATCGTCGGAAGATAAAGAGAGCATGGAAACACAAAAAAGATCAACAAGGACCTGGGTTATTGTTGGGAGCGTCCTGTTGCTCTGCCTTTGCCTTGCGGTGATCGTCGTTGGAGGAGCGAGCATATTTCTCTACTTATCGCCCACATCTTCTATTAACTCCAATTCACCGCCTGCTGCTCCCGATCTCAACGCCCTTGCCACCGCGCAGGAAATGAACGCCCTCTCGGAACCGCTCGGTATCATCGAATGGAAATTGACACAGGAAATACCCGGTGAAAACCGGGTTTGCCGCGCCTTTAATGGTCAGAGTTGGAGCGCAACACCCAATGAAGGCATGAACTGTATCTACAACGCATTTCCGGGATCGACCATGGAGGATGTAGTCACTTCATTCTTCTCCGATGGTCAATTTTTCGAGAATGAAAGACCGGTCGCTTCGAGTTTGAATATTGAATATGATCATGTTGTTTATATTGGAGAACATCCGAACGCCCATACCGTCATTGACATGCTCGTCTTGAAGGATGGGCAGGTCTATTGGGCAAGTGTCAGTGTGGGAACACCCGCAGGGGAGACGCCTGAAGCGGTGTATCAAAGTTACAATGGCGCACTTGAAGCATTCCTTTACGAAGTGATCAAGATCAATCTGAGCCGCAGTCAATGAAAAATACCTGGTATTCCCTTCCTCTCGGTGACGGCATGACCGCGGATGAACCATCCGAGGAGATACGCACAGCATTTCGGGCGGCGTTTGTGTCCGCAGGCAAACCATCGGACATGGCGGTCTTTACACGACACGAATCAGGGCGGCTGCATTGCGAGGTGATCGCGTATTTCTCGCCGTCGGCGGCAGAGTTGGCGCGGCTTTTCGAAGCAGAATCATGCCAAAGACCGTCGCGAGGCGGATTGGGGTTACTGGCAGGAGATGAAAGCAGCTGGTCCATCCTTTTTCCTGAAAATGAAGATCAGCCTCCATTCGAAGGCTGATCCATCATAAAGGTTCGGGAAGCAACTCCCCGGTTCGAAAATCTACCCCTTAAAGAAGTTCGAAATAAAGAACCAGATATTGGCGGGACGTTCCGCGAGGCGGCGCATAAAGTATGGATACCAATGCGTGCCGAATGGGACATACACGCGCACAGGATAACCATCCTTGACAAGTTGTTCCTGTAGATCGCGCCGGATGCCATACAGCATTTGGAGTTCCAAGCCGTTCTTTGGCAAACCAACTTTTTGCGCATAACTCTTCGCAAAGGCGATGCGCTTCTCGTCGTGCGTGGCAATGGCTGGAATGGGCGGAAAACGTCCGTCGTCGCTAAGTTGGGATTGAGTGGCAAGGGCGGTATCGATGAGTATTTTTGAAAGCAGGTCAAAGTTGGCATCCACGTCCGCTTTTTTGGGGAAGGCTTTATCAGGCGGTTCGCGGTATGCACCTTTCACCAGGCGGATGCGTGTGGCTTCCTGCATCATGCGGCGGGTGTCCGCCTCGGCACGATACAAATAGGATTGCACTGCCATGCCAACGTTATCGTATCCCTTTTCAAGCATGGCGTAATAGAGATTGATGGTCTTGTCGGTGTAGGGAGTGTCTTCGATGTCGATGCGGATGAAGGTCTTGTTCTGACGCGCGCGGGCGAGGATGCGCTCCAGGTTTTCGGCGCACAGAGTCTCGTCCAATCCCAAGCCGATCTGGGTCAACTTGATGGAGACATTACTGCGTAGAGATGGATCGATCCCCAGCGTGTCCAATGTGGCGAAGATGTCATCCGTAGCCTGCTGCGCCTCCTCGGGCGTGCTGGTATGTTCCCCAAGATGATCAAGTGTGGCATTTATCCCCTTGGCGTTCAATTCGCGCACGCTTCGTACAGCGTCTTCCAATTTGGTTCCAGCAACAAAACGGGATGCGGTGCGCCAGGCAAATCCCCAACTTGTGATCAGTTTCTGCGCCCAGGCGGCTTTGGACAGGTAGATGAGTAATGAGCGGAGCATATCCATCCTTTTGATGAGATGTATTAATCCGGTACTTATTCTAGCACATGCGCCCCATTTCCGTATGTTATACTTTTTGCGTGATTTTTGTCATGTCTTCGGAGGCAGTTTGAGAAACCGAAATACCAATATCATCCTTCGGGGTGTGTCAATTTTATTCCTGACCGCCGCGCTTATCCTCACAATTACATCCCTGATCGCCTACAGCCGCCAGAGAAACAGCTACCCCACCGGCATGACCATTGCCGGCGTGCCTGTTGGCGGCTTGTCGCCCGCGCAGGCATCTCAGCGCCTGCTGGAAGTGTACACATCGCCGGTGGAGATCCGCTATGACAATGCCATCGTCCATATCGATCCCGGCACGGTTGGCTTTCAGATCGATGTGGAAACCATGCTCGCCGCCGCCGACCTGACCCGCACGGGCGGTTCATTCTGGGGCGGATTCTGGGATTTCATCTGGAATCGTTCCCCCGCTGAGAGTCAGATTCCATTAAGCGCCTCCATTTCAGAAGAACGTTTGCGCGAATTCCTGCAAAACGAAATTTCCTCGCGCTACGACCAGCCGCCCGAACCCGCACAGCCGGTTCCCGGTGGGACCTCCTTTCTGGCTGGTGCTCCCGGTCAGACTCTCGACCTCGACCGTGCCGTCCTGCTCATTACCGACGCCTTACGCTCCCCATCGAGCCGCTCGGTAGCACTTTCCTTTACGCGCAGTGCCGCCGCCAGACCCACCATCGAAAATCTTGAGATCCTGCTCAAGCAGATCGTCACCACCTCCAATTTTGACGGCTTGATCGGTTTTTACATGATGGACCTGCAGACCGGGCAGGAGATCCATTTCACGATGAACAACAAGCAGGAGATCCCATCCGAACCGGACCTTGCCTTCACAGCATCCAGCACCATCAAGGTTCCAGTCGTGGCATCCTACCTGATCAACCAGGGTAGTGACCTCGATCCCGTCACCGCCGATGTAATCCTGCGCACATTGGGCAGGTCAGACAACTCCGCCACAGACCTTGTACTTGAGCGCATCGACCCGTTCAACGGTCCGTTGATCGTGACGCGGGATATGGAAGCCATCGGCTTGGAAAGCACTTTTCTTGGCGGCATGTTCTATCTCGGCGCGCCGAATCTGCTGCCCGGACGTATCACCCCCGGCAACTCACGCACAGACATTTCCACCTCGCCCGATTCCTATTCGCAGACCACACCTTCTGAAATGGGCATCCTGCTGGCAGATATTTATCATTGCGCCCAGAATGGCGGCGGCGCGTTGATCGCTGCATTTCCAGACAAGATCAACCCGGCAACATGCCAACTGTTGATCGATTTCATGGCACAGGACAAACTTGGCGCGCTCATCCAGGGCGGCGTACCGGATGGGACCTTCGTACCGCACAAGCACGGATATGTCCTGTCGCCCCGCGACGGTGTGATGCACGACACCAGCGACGTCGGCATTGTGTATTCCCCCGGCGGGAATTTCGTGCTGTCCATTTATACCTATCACCCAGTGCAGAATATCTGGGATATCACCAATCCGCTTTTCGTGAGGCTTACGGAGGCGGTGTATAACTACTTCAACATCACGGTCCAATCATGACCAGACAACCCGTTTTCTGTCAAAAGCATGAAAACGGGTTGTTTTTTTGATACTTCGTATATAATTCAACCCATGAGCGCATCGCTGGGACTTTACCGCCTGCAACAAGTGGACCGTCAGATGGATCGTGCCCTTGCGCAACTGGAGACCATCCGCAAGACGCTGGAGAACGATGCCGAGCTAAAATCTGCGCTTGCCCGCCACGAAAAAGCACAGTCCGAAAACCACCGCGCGCTCCATGAAATGAAGAACGCCGAAGCCGAAGTGGATGCGCAAAAGATCAAGATCGAACAAGCCGAGTCCAGCCTGTATGGCGGGAACGTGAAAAACCCCAAGGAACTACAAGACCTGCAAAAAGAGGTCGCATCGCTGAAAAAACATCTCGGCACGCTCGAGGAACGGCAATTGGAGTCCATGCTCAAAGCCGAATCCGCTGAAAACGAATTGCAGGAAGCAAAGATCGCGCTCGAACTCATGCAGGCGCGGCTTGGCAATGAGCACAAAAAATTGATCGACGAACGATCATCGCTTGCAAAACAGTTGGAGAGCCTGACAGAAGAGCGCGAGGCGGCGCTTGCCCCCATCGATGTTGCACTGCTTCAATCATATGAATACCTCCGCCAGCAAAAACGCGGTGTGGCGGTCACCGACGTTGACGATGGAGCCTGCGCATCTTGCGGTACCACGATCAATGCGGCGCTCCAACAGAACGCACGCTCCCAAAAGCAGCTTGCCCATTGTCCTTCATGCGGACGCATCCTGTTTGCAAATTAAACATCCATGTTCCAGTTTGCACTTGACCCCTTCTCCTTCTTTATCGGCTTCGCAACCGCCTCCATTTTCTGGCTTCTGGTTGCCCGCGGACGTCCGCTGTGGGAGGAGATGCGCACAAACTGGCGCGAAAGACGCGAAGCCGCACAGACCCGCAAAACAAGCACGGTGGAAGAAAATCACCGCCGCATCACTTTGCGCCGCGCGCAGGGGATGCATATCGCCGCGCAGCTCTTCGCGCTGGATGAAATCGTTCAAGAACCGCTGCTCCTTGTCCCGCCGCAAGTGGTGGAGCCTGGCACGCCGCCCAAATTCGAAGACGTCATCACGCAAACCCTGCCATATCTGCCAGCCTGGTCCGAAATTGCCGCTGCCTATCAACCGCAAACATTTACCCTGCCACACGCACTGGCGGGAAATTCCAACCTCGTCATCATCGGGCAGCCCGGCAGCGGGAAAACCGTGGCGCTGGCTCACCTCGCAAGCCTCGCCGCGAATCGGAGCGAGAAGCTGGGGGCACTGCAAGATTTCATTCCCTTCCTCGTCCACGTCGCGGATTTAAGTCTACCCGTCAAAGATGCGAAGCATGTTCTCGATCCGCTGGTCGAATCCGCATCCGAGAATGCGCCCGTGCTCGATCTTGGGCGCATCCCGAACTTTATTCAAAACACATTCAAGCATGGCAAAGCCCTCCTGCTCGTGGATGGATATGATGAGATCACGCCGCAGGAACAACAGGTAGTCTCCGAGTATCTCAAACTTGTTCTGCAAACCCACCCTGAGACTCGCATCGTCACGACCGGCGCGCCAGAATATCTGGACGGTCTCATCCCCCTCGGCTTTGTGCCGCTCGCCTTGTGTGTCTGGTCGGAACGGCAAAATCAAAAATTCATCGAACACTGGGGGCAGCTTTGGTCCGATACCGTTGCACTGGATATCGTGTCCGAGACCGCACCGGAACAAGTGGATCCGCTTCTGCTTAACTCATGGCTGAGTGCTGGAAATTTGAATTTATCTCCCCTCGAACTGACGCTGAAAGTTTGGGGGGCGTATGCGGGAGACAGCCTCGGACCGCACGTGCTGGATGCGATCTCCACTCACATCCGGCGTATCGCGCCAGCCAATACACCGCTCGCCGCATTGGAAACGCTTGCCATGCAGGCAATGCTGAGTGCCGAACCTGTTTTCGATCCGCGCAAGGCGCGCGGCTGGGTCAAGTCGTTTGAGGTGGTGGATGAAGCACAGGAAGATGAATCCGCTGAAAGTCCGGTGAACGAGGCGGCAGAACCATCCGAAGCAGGAGAAGAGACCAAGCCCAAGAAGGGGAAAAAGGTCGAAAAGGTTTCCACTCCATCCAGCAGTTTGCTTGGGAAGATGGCTGCCAGCGGCTTGTTGATATCCTATCGCAACAATAAGATGAGGTTTGTGCATCCCGTGTTCGCAGGCTATCTGGCGGGACATGCGCTGACAACCTACAACGCAGAAGAGTCCATTCTCAACCAGCCCGATTGGATCGGGAAATACCTGGCGATGCGTTATTTCGCCGCGCATGGCGACGCCGGAAAACTGGTGCAATCATTGCTCGAATTTTCGCGCCTGCCCATGCACCGACCCTTGTTTGCCGCGGCACGCTTCCTGCGGGACGCGCCACGCAATGCCTCATGGCGCAGCAAGATGTTCGGGACGCTTGCCGCCATCCTGCAAACGGAAGGAATCCCTCTCAGCCTGCGCGGACAAGCCATGGCGGCATTCGTATACAGCAACGATCCCAGCGCTGCAACTTTGTTCCGCCAGTTCGCAACTTCCATGTCGTTCGAGCTTGTCCATCTCTCCGTTCTGGGTCTGGGAGCCATCCGCGATGCCAAGGCGGTAAAGGTTCTGGAAAACGCCATGCAAGCGCCAAGTCTGTCGGTGCGACGCGCCGCCTGCATGGCACTGGTCGCTGTCGGGACGAACGAGGCGCTGGAAACTGTCGCGCAAACGCTTCTGCACGGTGATGAGGACATCCGCCGCGCCGCCGGTGAAGCGCTGGCGAACGATCCGCATGAAGGTCATGCCATGCTGAAGGACGGTATCACCATTAACGACATTCTCCTGCGCCGCGCAACTGTCTATGGGCTGGGACGCATTCATGAAGATTGGGCGGTCGAGATGTTGCAGCGCGCACAGATCGAAGATGACCAGTGGGTTGTCCGCAACGCTGCTACCGAAGTGCTGGATGCAAAGGCAAACACCCAGGCGCTGGCGCCGACCAAACTCAAGCCGCCGCACGAATCTCCGTGGCTGCTTGAGTTCGCCGCCAAGAACGGCATGGGCATTTCACCCGGCGTCCCCGCGACGGATATTCTTTTGCTGGCGCTCAAGAGCGAAGACCCGGATGCGCGCATCGCCAGCCTGCCCTATTTGAAGTTCACGCCTTCCGAAGGCGTTATCGCACAAATATATGATGCGATGTACAAGGACGATCCCGAACTGCGGGAGTACGCCTATCACACCTTATGGGAGGTCGGCGCTTCGGGCGTCAAACTCCCTGACCCAAGCGAATTTGGACTAGGATAAACCATGCTCATAACAAACGCCAACGTCATCACCTGGGAAACGCCCAACCGCGTCCTGTCGAACCATGCCATTCTCATCGAAGGAGGGCGCATCAAAGAGATCGGGACGACAAGGTCCCTGACCACGAAGCACCCAAAAGCAAAAACCATGGATGCCGGCGGTCAATATGTCATGCCGGGCGGCATCTGCGCGCATACCCATTTCTACGGCGCCTTCGCACGCGGAATGGCGATCCCCGGTCCCGCGCCAAAGGATTTCCCGGAGATCCTGCAAAAGTTGTGGTGGCCCCTTGACCGTTCGCTCGATGCGGAAGGCGTGCGCTATTCGGCGCTGGTCTGCCTCGTGGATGCGATCAAGCACGGCACGACCACGCTCATCGACCATCACGCCTCGCCCAATTTCATCGACGGCTCGCTTGACATCATCGCCGATGCCGTGGATAAGAGCGGTCTGCGCGGTGTGTTGTGCTATGAAGTGACCGACCGTGACGGGGTCGAAAGAGCCAATGCGGGCATCAACGAGAACGTGCGTTTTCTCAAACGCCTTGCCGCGGATCCGCATCCGCGTCTTGCCGGGACCTTCGGCTTGCACGCCAGCCTGACGCTTTCCGGCGCCACCCTGCAGGCGTGCCGCGCCGCCGCCCCCGAGGGGACGGGCTTCCATGTCCACACCGCCGAGCATGAATCGGATGAATATGACAGTTTGCAAAAATCCAACATGCGCGTCATCGACCGCCTGCATAAGCACAACATTCTTGGACCGAAAACCATCACCGCACACGGCGTCCATTTTGATGCGCGCGAAATGGAAATTTTGAAAGAGACCGAGACCTGGCTCTCCCATCAGCCGCGCTCGAACATGAATAACGGCGTGGGCGTGGCACAGATCGAATCCATGCTGAGGATGGGCATCAAGGTGTGTCTCGGCAATGACGGCTTCACAAACTCGATGTGGGATGAATGGAAAACCGCCTATCTCCTGCACAAAGTCCACCACCGCGATCCGCGCCGCATGGGCGGATATGACGTCCAGCAGATGGCGATTTACAACAATTCTGCACTGGCTGGCGTTTTCTTTCCCGACACTTCGATCGGGCAGATCGTCCCCGGCGCCGCCGCCGACTTGATCTTTGTGGACTACCATCCCTTCACCCCGCTGACCGATGGCAACCTGCCCTGGCACATCATTTTCGGCTTCCAGCAAAGCATGGTCACATCCACAATGGTGGCTGGCAAGTTCCTGATGAAGAACCGCGAACTGCTCACGCTCGATGAAGCCGAGATCGCCGCACGCGCGCGCGAGATCGCTCCGCGCATTTGGAAAAAATACGAAGAGGAAGTTGGGAAAATTCTGTAAACCGGAGAAACCATGAACGACGAACATCTTTTATTATCCATCGCAGTATTGGGCGGGACAGGCAAGGAAGGCAAGGGGCTTGCCTATCGTTGGGCGCGGGCTGGCTATCACGTACTGATCGGCTCGCGCGACCCGGAAAAGGCAAATGCCGCGGCGGGCGAAGTCCGGGAAATGCTCGGGGGCGAGATCTCCGTCAATGGGCTGGGCAACCTCGAGGCGGCGAAGGAAGCGGATATTGTCGTGTTGACAGTTCCATATTCCGCGCATCGCTCCACGCTCGAAGCGGTGCGGGATGAACTCCAGGGCAAGATCCTCGTGGACGTGACGGTGCCGCTCGTACCGCCGAAGGTTTCGACGGTGCAAATGCCCGCCGCCGGGTCTGCTGCGCAAGAGGCACGCGAGATCGTCGGCGAAGGCGTGGAAGTTTGCGCCGCGTTCCAGAACATTTCGCATGAGCACCTGCTGGATAACGCCGATGTGGAGTGTGATGTGCTCGTGACCGGTACAAGCAAAGCCGCGCGCGAGGAGGTCATCAAACTGGTGGAAGCCGCCGGGTTGACCGGCTGGGATGCGGGACCGATCCAGAATTCGGTCGTGGTCGAAGGACTGACCAGCGTGCTGATCGGCATCAATAAGAAATACGGCTCGACCCATGCGGGGATCAAGATCACGGGAGCAAAAAAGTAAAGCGCAATTCGTGCTTCGTACTACGTGATATGTAGGCGTAATACGAAGCACGCACCATGTCATGACGCTAACACTTACCCCACTTCAGAATATCCCCCTCATCCGCCAAGGCGACGACCTGGCGGATATTATTCTTAATTCCCTGCGCGGATCGGGCGTGGAACTGCAAGATAACGACATTCTTGTTCTTGCGCAAAAGATCGTTAGCAAGGCGGAGGGACGCCTGTTCAATCTCGCGGATGTGACCGCATCGCAACGCGCCATTGAACTCGGCGCGCAGACCGAAAAAGATCCGCGCCTTGTGGAACTGATGCTGCGTGAAAGCAACGAAATCGTTCGCCAGCGTAAAGGCGTGATCGTGGTCGAGCACAAACTCGGATTCATCTGCGCCAATGCCGGCATTGACCACTCGAACGTCATGGGCGATGGAGGCGAACACGCCGATCATGTATTGCTGCTCCCTGAAAATCCAGACGCATCCGCCAGGCAGCTGCGCGAAAAGATCCAACAAAAAACGGACAAAACCATCGGTGCAATGATCATTGATTCGCACGGACGTGCCTGGCGCAACGGAACGGTCGGCGTGTGCATCGGCTTGAGCGGCATCCCTGCCGTGGTGGACGAGCGCGGCTGGAAAGACCTTTTTGGTTACACGCTCAAAGCCACCATCGTCGGCGTGGCAGATGAACTCGCCGCGTCCGCATCGCTCGTCATGGGGCAAGCCGCCGAAGGCACGCCCGCTGTCCATGTGCGCGGATTTCCATATCCGTTGGGCGAAGGCTCCCTGCAAGACCTCATCCGCCCGAAGGATTTGGACATGTTCCGATAAAACTAACGGAAATCTTATAAGCCTTTGATACACTCCCCTCCGAAAAATCATCACCAATGGAGTAACAAAGATGCCGTTCCCCGAAACATTTCAAGACCTGTTCAAACCCGAAACCAAAGCATTTCTCTTCCTCGCCACCGTCAGCGACAAAGGCAATCCGCAAGTCACGCCTGTCTGGTTCGACCACGACGGCGAGCACATCCTCATCAACACCAACGAAGGACGCGCCAAAGACCGCAACATGAAGGAACGCCCCGACGTTCACATGGTCATTCAAGACCCCAGCGATCCCTATCGCTATCTCGGCATCCGCGGCAAGGTCGTCTCCTTCACCCGCGAAGGCGCGGACGAACACATCGACATGCTGTCGCGCCGCTACTACGGCAGACCATGGAACTACCGCGAAGGTCAAAAGCGGATCATCTTCAAAATCCAGCCGATTCGATTTGACAACCACGCCTGACCTGCCCACCTTTCTGCGGACGCGCCGCTCGGTGCGCCGCTTCAAACCGGACCCGGTGCCTGATTCCGTTTTAAGGGACATTCTCCACACTGCCACGTTCGCCCCGTCCGCGCACAACCGCCAGCCCTGGCGCTTTGTCGTGCTGACGGATTCCTCCGCCAAAATCCAACTCTCCGATGCGATGGCAGAGGAATTCCAACGCGACCTCCAAAAGGACCAAGTCCCGCACGAAGAGATCGCCAAACGAGTCAACCGTTCGCGTGAACGCATCACAGGCGCGCCTGTCGTCGTCATCCTCTGCCTCGACATGAGTGAAATGGACGAATACCCCGACACCCGCCGCAAAAAAGCGGAATACATCATCGCGACCCAATCCGCCGCCAATGCAGGGATGCAACTCCTGCTCGCCGCCCACGCGGAAGGACTCGGCGGCGTGTGGGTGTGCAGCCCCATGTTCGCACAGGAAACCGTGCAGAAAGCGTTGAATATTTCCAGTACTTGGGAACCGCAAGCCATGTTTTTGCTTGGCTACCCTGCAGAAACGCCTGCATTTCGAGAGCGAAAGTCGTTGGAAGAAGTGGTGAAATTTATATGACCGCCATCCACCGTCGCATTGTCGCTCTTGCTGGCGGAGTCGGCGGCGCGAAACTCGCACACGGACTCGCCCAGATCCTTCCGCCCGAAGATTTGACCGTCATCGTCAACACCGGCGATGATTTTGAGCATCTCGGTTTATATATTTGCCCCGACTTGGATACGGTCTGCTATACACTGGCGGGACTCGCCAACCCCGAAACCGGCTGGGGGCGGGTGGACGAAACATGGAATGTCATCTCCAATGTAGAGAAACTCGGCGGACCAAGTTGGTTTCGCCTCGGAGATCAAGATTTCGCTACCCATCTCGAGCGGACGCGGCAACTCAAAGAAGGGCAATCGCTTTCGCAGATCACGAAAGATTTTTGCAAAGCGTGGGGTGTAAAACATGCCGTATTACCCATGTCCGATTCACCCGTGCGGACGATGGTGGACACCGACGAAGGCGAACTCGCATTTCAGGAGTATTTTGTCCACAGGCGCTGTGAGCCGAAGGTCAAAGGCTTTCGGTTTGACGGAGTCGAAGCCGCGGAACCAGCCGTCGGCGTGAAAGAGGCGCTTGAGTCGGCAGATGCGGTGGTGATCTGTCCATCGAATCCGTGGGTAAGCGTGGATCCGATCTTGAAGACCCTCACCCCTTCACCCCTCTCCCTGAGGGAGAGGGGTTGGGGTGAGGGTAAACCTGTTGTTGCCGTCTCGCCCATCATCGGCGGGAAAACGGTCAAGGGACCTGCCGCGAAGATGTACGCGGAACTGGGCATCGAACCGTCCGCGCTGGCGGTTGCGAACCATTATCGCAACATTTTGACGGGTTTCGTGTTAGACAATGCAGACTCATCCATGGAGCGCGACGTTCAGGAATTGAATATCAAAACAATGGTCACGGACACACTTATGAATCACCTTACAGTTCGCGCACGACTCGCACAGGATGTGCTACACTTCATCGGGAGCTTGTAAAAAATCATGTCACTTTGGGCAATTGTGCCGGTAAAGCCTTTACGAAGGGGAAAATCCCGCCTCGCTGGGGCGCTTACAGAAGAAGAAAGAGCCATCTTAAATCAGGAACTGCTGGAGCGGACACTTAAGACGCTTTCACCCCTGAAGGAACTAGATCAAATATTGGTGGTCAGCCGCGACCCACACGCGCTGACGATCGCGCGCAACCACGGCGCGAAGACCGTGCGCGAGGACGGTCAACCCCATTTGAATACGGCGTTGACCCGCGCCACCGTGATGGCACAGGTGCATGCCACGCAGGGCGTGCTCATCCTGCCCGCCGATCTGCCTCTGCTCACGCAGGAGGATGTGTTGACATTGATCGATCGCGCAGCAAAACCGCCTGTGGCGGTCATCGCGCCGGACAGGCACGGCAAGGGCACGAACGCGCTGTTGATGGTCCCGGCGGGGTTGATCGAGTATGACTTCGGCGAAAATTCCTTTGAGCGTCATTGTGAACGAATAAAGAAGGCGGGCGCAAAACTGGAGATCGTCGAACTGCCATCGCTCGGACTCGACCTTGACCTGCCCGAAGATCTGGAAATGATACGAAAAATGGAAGCCGTAAAAGTATAGACATTCAATTGCCACAGGCGCACCAAACCCTATGAAGTTTGGGAAACCTGTGGCAAAATTTTTACATCCCACAATCAAGGAGATAGGAATGACCAAGCAACGTGTTGCCCTGTACCTTCAAGACTCGCACGACCTGCGAGATGGATTGGAATACGCAAAATATGCGGAAGAAAAAGGATTTGAAGCCGTCTGGCAGGCGGAGAGCCGCCTCGTGCGGGATGCCATTGTCCCCATGGCAGGATACGCCGCCGTAACAAATCGGATCAAGGTCGGATCGGGCGTGATCAACAACTGGACGCGCAACATCGGTCTGCTCGCCTCCACCTTCCTGACGCTTGATGACCTCGCCCCGAACCGTGTCATCTGCGGGATCGGCGCGTGGTGGGATCCGCTTGCGAAGAACGTGGGGATCGAGCGCAAAAAGCCGTTACTTGCCATGCGGGAAACCGTCGAAGTGCTGCGCCGCTTATTGAACATGGAACGCGTTACATTCCACGGCGAATTCCACCATGTGGATGGAATCGAACTCGACGTTGTCTACGGTCGCCGCGAACCGCGCAACATCCCGATCATGATCGGCGCCACGGGTGACAAAATGATGGAACTGACCGGCGAGATCGCCGACGGCGCAGTATTGAATTACTGCGTCGCCCCCGAATACAACGACAACGCGATGGAATTGCTCCAAAAAGGTTTGGATAAATCCGGGCGCAAAATGGACGATTTCGACCGCCCGCAGTTGATCGTCTGCTCAGTAGATGAAGACCACGACAAAGCCATTGACTATTCCAAGATGCTGTTGTGCCAGTACATCGCCCAACAGCCGCACATCGCCAAGGCATCGAATGTCTCGGATGATGTGGTACAGCAGATCCAATCCATTTTGGGCTGGCCCGCCACCAAGGAACAGGTCATGAAGGCGAAAGACCTTGTCCCTGACGAACTGGTGTTGAAGATCACCGCATCCGGCACGCCTGAAGAGGCAAAAGCCAAGGTGAAGGAATACGAAAAACGCGGATGTACCTGCCCGATCCTGTACCCCGTCGGCGGGAATTTCAAACTGTTGATCGATACGTTCGCACAGAATTGATCCGCAGATTTCACGGATTACACAGATTTGAAGTGACGGTCACTTTGGAAGTGACCGTCACTTTTCATAAACTTCCTGATTTACCAAGTTTTGCAACTTCTCCCCATTCAATCCCGCAATCAAATTCTCCGCCGCAAGTTTGGACATTTGATCGCGCGTCCATTTGCTGGCACTGCCAAGATGGGGAACGATGATGCAGTTATCCAATTCCAGTAAAGGGGAATCCATCGGCAAAGGCTCGGGGTCGGTGACATCCAGCGCGGCGGCAAAGATTTGGTTCGATTTCAGCGCGTTGTACAACGCAACTTGATCTACAAC
>CAYPHR010000036.1:0-15606 GCA_964410375.1 uncultured Anaerolinea sp.
TCTTCAACAACGTCGGCTACCTCGGCATGTGCGGACATGGCACGATTGGTCTCATCGCTTCGCTGGCATATTTAGGAAAAGTACAACCCGGAGTTATCCGCGTTGAAACTCCTGTTGGGGTGGTGGAAGCTACTCTGCATCCCATGTCATTGCGAGGAGCGCGCGATAGCGAGCGACGAAGCAATCTGCCAATTAATGAGGAGGTTGCTTCGGGCAAAGAACAAGAGCGCCCTCGCAACGACATATATCCAAACAACGTCTCCGTCCAAAACATCCCCGCCTACCGCTACCTGACTAACATCCCCGTCATTGTTGACGGCAAAACCGTCCACGGCGATGTGGCGTGGGGCGGCAACTGGTTCTTCCTCGTCCACGACCACGGCATGGATGTGAACATGTCCAACCTCGAAGCGTTGACCGATTTCTCATGGCGAGTCCGCGAGCAGTTGACCGCCAACGGCATCACCGGCGCGGACGGCGCAGAGATCGACCATGTCGAGTTGTTCGCATCCACACCAGATGCAGACAGCAAAAGTTTCGTCCTCTGCCCCGGCAAGGCATATGACCGTTCTCCCTGCGGAACAGGGACAAGCGCAAAACTGGCTTGTCTTTATGACGATGGAAAGTTGAAAGTGGGTCAAACGTGGAAACAACAAAGCGTCGTCGGGAGTATCTTCGAAGGCAGCATCCAACTTGACGGCGATAAGATTATCCCAACCATCACCGGTGAAGCCTGGGTCATGTCTGAAGGGACAATTTTGGTAGATGAGCGCGATCCGTTCGGCAAAGGGATATAAGAAAAGTGACAGTCACCTTTAAGGTGACTGTCACTTTTGATTACGGAGAAGTCATGACAACAAAGAAAGATATCCTCATCATCGGCGGCGGACCCATAGGGTTGAGCGCCGCGTATTATCTGCTCAAATCGGGGCGCAAGGTGACCATCCTCGACGCAAACGAGATCGGCAAAGGCAGCGGATCGGGCAATGCGGGGCATATCGTGCCGAGTCACATCATTCCGCTGGCGGCGCCGGGCGTGGTGACCTCCGCGCTCAAATGGATGTTCAGCCCCAGCACAAGTCCCTTCGGATTGAAGATCCGCCTCGACCCGAAGTACATCGCATGGCTGATCCAATTCGCAGCGGCATGCAATGAAGCCAACGTGAGCCGCGCGCTCGAACCGATGAAGAATCTCGGTTTCCTGAGCGCGGATAACTTCGCGCAAATAATCGCCGAAGAAAAATTCGATTGCCATTACCAGACCACAGGCTTTCTGAATTTGTACAAAAATCAAGCCGCCTTTGACGAAGGCAAACACGAAGCCGAGTTCATGCAGGAGCATGGCATCCCCGTCCGCGTATATGAGAAGAATCAAATTGCGGATGTCGAACCTGCCGTGCGTGACGACGTCCTCGGTGGAGTACATTTCACGGGTGACGCGCATCTCAACCCCGCGATATTCTTGCAGTTGCTCGGCGAACGCATCCGCGTGATGGGTGCGGAGGTGCATGAGCATACGCCCGTCACGGGATTCGCTGTCAGCGGGGGGAAGGTTCGGGCGGTGAAAACAGCCTCGGGCGATTTCGAAGCGGAGCAGGTCATCCTTGCCGCGGGAGCGTGGTCTTCCATCGTCGCGCGTGATTTGCAAATCAACATCCCCATCCAGCCCGCGCGCGGATACAGCCTGACTGCGTCTGCCATCCAGAACATGCCGCGCCAGGCGTTGATTCTTGGCGACCGCCGCGTGGCGGTCTCGCCGTTCGGGAATCTACTTCGAGTGACGGGGAGACTCGAAGTGGGCGAGTTCAGCACCATACCCAAACCGATCTGGATCCAGCGGCTGGAAGGGTTTGCACGCGAATACATTCGGCTGGATAAAAAACTGGATATCAAAGAGACATGGGCGGGCTTGCGTCCCGTGACGCCTGACGGCATGCCCATCATCGGGCGTTCACCGCATCATTCCAACCTGACGGTTGCCACGGGACACGCGATGCTTGGTCTTTCGCTCGCGCCGGGCACCGGGCAGGTCGTGACGGAGTTGATGAATGGAAAGAAAACAGCGTTTGATTTGAGCCCATTCGGGATGGAACGATTTTAATTTTCCAATAAAGCTGGGATGATATAAACGGAAAGAGTTTAAGGAGATCATATGCCTCATACTGCGTTTGCCACCACCACGCGCGGATTGGACCGCGACCTGCCGCCGATGCGCCTGTACGAAAAGGCGAAGAAACTCGGCATCTGGAATCCGACGGATATCGATCTGGGTAAAGATAAGCAGGATTGGGCGAAGTTTACCGCCGAAGAGAAAGACCTGTGCCTTTTGCTTCTCTCCATGTTCGTGGCGGGCGAGGAGGCGGTCACGCTCGACCTGCTTCCGCTCATCCAAGCCATCGCGCAGGAGGGACGCATCGAAGAGGAAATGTATCTGACGACATTTCTCTTTGAAGAAGCAAAACATACCGATTTTTTCCGCCGGTTCATGGATGAAGTCGCTGAAGCGGGCATGGACTTGACGAATTATCACGGAGACAACTACCGGCAGCTTTTCTATGAATCCCTGCCGGACGCCTTGAACGCGCTTCGCTCCGACCCGTCACCTGCCAGCCAGATCCGGGCATCGGTCACCTATAACATGATCGTCGAAGGCGTGCTGGCAGAGACAGGCTATCAAGCCTTCTTCACCATGCTCGAGCGCAACGACCTGCTGCCCGGCTTGCGAAAAGGAATTTCACTGCTGAAACAGGACGAGTCCCGCCACATTGCCTACGGCGTGTACCTGCTCTCGCGTCTCATGGCGGACCATCCCGACGAGTGGGACAACCTGCAAATGCACATGAACACGCTCCTGCCCTCCGCCATCGGCGTGATCGGGGATGCCTTTGCACGATATGACGTTGTGCCGTTCGGGTTGGTCGAAGATGACTTTGTCAACTACGCGATGGGGCAGTTCAGCAAACGCTTTGAACGCCTTGAAAAAGCGCGCGGCGCCAGTTTGGATGAGATCAACAAAGTGGCGAGAGAGACGGAGGATGCCTAAGTATGCCCATCACGCCGTGGAAGATATTGAATTCCCGTCACATCCATCCACGTTTTCGGATCGATACCGTGGAACTCGCCAGCGGCAGGACCTTTGAGCCGGTGGTGCTTGAATTTCGAAGTTGGGCGAACGTCCTTGCATTGACGAAAAATAATGAAGTCGTGCTTGTCAAGCAATACCGTCACGGCGTGCAGGAGGATTTGCTGGAATTCCCCGGCGGCATCGTGGACGATGGCGAAAGTCCGCTGGAGGGGATCCGGCGCGAACTGATGGAGGAAACAGGCTACTCCGCGGAGAACCTCGTCGAGGTTGGGCGCATCTACCCGAACCCAGCCTTGCAGCATAACACCCTGTTCTGCTACGTCGCCACGGATGTGGAAAAGGTCGGCGAACAACATTTTGATGATACGGAAGAGATCGAAGTCCAACTCCTGCCGCTTGATGAGTTGATCGAACTGGCGAAGAGCGGAAAATTCCTTCACGCCTTGCATGTGGCGGTATTATTTCAGGCATTGGCTTTTTTGAAACGGGTTGGGTAGAATTTTATCGAGAGGTAGCATATGAATGTCAATTTCGGTCTGACAGCGGATGATTACGCCAAATACCGCGCGGGTTTCCCGGATGAGTTCTTCGAGCGCGTGTTTAGTGAGGGGATCGTCAAGATCGGCGATTCACTCGTGGACCTTGGCACGGGAACCGGCACACTGGCACGCGGATTTGCCGCCCGCGGCTGTAATGTCGTTGGCGTGGATATTTCCGCGCAGCTGCTGGAACAGGCGAAAGATATTTGCATGCAGGAGAATATCGAAGTCGAATTCCGTTTTGCCAAAGCCGAAGAGACGGGCTTGCCTGATACGTCCTTCGATGTGGTGTCTGCCGGGCAGTGCTGGCACTGGTTCGACCGTCCGCTGGCGGCGCGGGAGGCGATGCGGCTGCTAAAAAAGGATGGGCGCATCTTGATCGCACATTTCGACTGGCTTCCGCTCGACGGCAATGCAGTGGATGTGACCGAGAAACTCATCCAGAAGTACAACCCGGATTGGTACGATCGTTTCGGGGACAAGACGGGCGTCTTCCCGGACTGGTTCCGCGACCTCGGTGAGGCGGGCTTTGCAGATATCCGATCCTTTTCGTTCGACATGGATGTCCCCTACACCGCTGAGGCGTGGCGCGGACGCATCCGTGCAAGTTCGGGAGTGGGAGCCAGCCTGCCGGATGGGGAAGTGGACAGGTTCGACTCGGAGTTAAAGTCGCTGTTGGAAGGGTTCGAACAGGCGGCGGTCAAGTCTGAAGCGGGCGTGGATTTTGTCCTGAAGATCCCGCATCGCATCTTTGTTGTCCATGCGCGCAAGCCAAATTAATATGATTTTATCGGTTGTGCGATTCCCTCAACAGGCGTAAAATTGGCGCGGTTGAAACGCAAGGAAATCATGTATACCACTGAAGAGAGTGATCTAGGTTCTGCGGATAATCCGCCCAGTAGAAGCTGCTGGGTGCAGTATGCGTTTAGTTTGTTAAGATCCGTCACGTAGTGCGCGGTCGGTGCGCTCCTGCGTGACTGTATTTCACGCAAGGAGGCTGGCATGTTGTGCATCTACAAAACGACCGAGAACGGGCTCGAACAACTGGAAACCATGACCAACGGTGCGTGGGTGAACGCAGTGAACCCGACGCCCGAAGAGATCGAGAAACTGGCAAGCTGGGGGATGGAGATGGACTATATCAATTATTCGCTCGACCAGGACGAAATGCCGCGCATGGAACGGGATGAGGATTACACCTTCATCCTGCTTCGCATTCCCGTACACCAGCCTGAGAGCGACATTCCCTTTACCACTGTGCCGCTTGGCATCATGATCCTGGGGAGCAGGATCATCACCATCTGCCGCTACGAAAGCGACATCTTCAAGGCGCTCATCAATGGAAAATACCGCCTGATGAAAACGGGCAAGCGCTACCGCCTGACGTTGTACATCTTCCTCGAGACCGCCGCCCGCTATCTGAGCCTCCTGCGCCAGATCAACCGCTCCATCGAGCTGGTGGAAGACCGTCTGCAAAAATCCACGCAGAACCGCGAACTGCTCGAACTGCTCAAATATCAGAAAAGCCTGACGTATTTTGCCACCGCCCTGCGTTCCAATGAGGTGATGATGGAGCGCGTCCAGCGTACGCAGTTGTTCAACTACTATGAGGAGGACCAGGACCTGCTCGAAGACGTGCTGACCGAAAACCAGCAAGCCATTCAAATGACCAGCATCAACGCCGAGATCCTTTCCAGCATGATGGACGCCTTCGCCTCGATCATTTCCAACAACCTCAACGTGGTGATGAAAGCGCTCGCGGCGCTTACGATCATCCTGAATGTGCCTGTCATCGTGGCATCTTTTTATGGAATGAACGTCCTGCTGCCCGGCGAGGGGCATCCCATGGCATTCCTCTTTGTCATCGGGCTCTCCCTGGTTCTGGGTGCGCTTGCGACATTCATCTTTTACAAACGAAACTGGTTCTAATGAAAGCCGAACTCATCCTCGATGCCAAAGCCACGCTGGGCGAAGGTCCCGCCTGGGATGCGAAAACCCAAACCCTGTACTGGGTGGATATTCTTGAAAAGCGCGTATACGCCGGCACGGAATTGCTTGCCCAACTGGATGACATCATCGGATGCCTTGCCCCATGCAAAAATGGGGAACTCATTCTCGGCAAACGCCTCTCCCTCGTGGACCTCCAGCCTGCTTCATCCCGGCAGACCGTTCTCTCAGCCTTGAGCGATTCCGCTCTCAACCGCATCAACGACGGGAAGTGCGACCCCGCCGGGCGCTTTCTTGTTGGTACCATGGACATCGAAGAGAAAGAGACCCGCGGCTCGCTGTTCTCATTCGATGGAACGCAAGCGACGCAGCTGATGGACGGAATCCGCATTGCCAATGGATTGGCGTGGAGTCCAGACCATAAAACGTTTTACTACATTGACACCTTTACCCGCATGGTGCGAGCTTTTGATTATGACTTGAACACCGGGCAGATCGCCAATCCGCGCCCGGCGATCCGCGTGCCGGAAGCCCTCGGCTGGCCCGACGGCATGACCTCCGACTCGGACGGCAATCTATGGATCGCCATGTGGGGCGGCGCGCAGGTCACAAAATGGGATCCAGCCACAGGTCAATTACTGGAGAGCATTCCCGTCCCTGCTTTGCAAACCTCCTCCTGTGTGTTCGGCGGGCAGGGCATGAACGAGTTGTATGTCACCTCCGCGCGAGTGGGCATGAGCGAAGCCGACTTAAAAAAATACCCGCTCTCCGGCGGGTTATTCAAGGTGGAAACAAAATGCGAAGGCATGCCGACATTTGAGTTCGGCATGTAACTCTCAATCCTGAATGACATGCCTGTCAAGTAGTTCCGTGGGTATATCCACTCCCTTACGGATGACAGCCACCTTCCCGTCTTTTACGACAAACTGAAGGCGCCTTTTGTCCGCCAGAATTCGCAAGTCATCGAGCGGATTCTCGTCGAACACGACCAAGTCGGCAGCTTTGCCTGCTTCGAGCGTACCGAGCCATGCATCCCAGCCAAGGGCACGCGCCGCATTACCTGTGGCAGAGACAACTGCATCCATCGCGGTCATGCCTGCCTGCTGCATCCAATAGATCTCCAGTCCATTCTCCCCGTGAAAATTCAACGGCGTGCCCGCATCCGAACCCATGGCGAGCGGAACGCCCGCTTCGTGAGCCAGCTTCAGGCTTTGAATTGAATCGTCCTGGATCGGCTTGCTTTTTTCCACGATCCAATCCGGCACGGATGGAGGCGGATCAAGGATGACATCCCAGCCCGGCTTCAGAGTTGGCACAAGAAAAACGCCTTTCTCCGCCATCAGCCGGATCGCATCCCGGTTCTGATGCAAAAACGTTCCGTGCTCGATGGTCGAGACACCGGCTTGAACGGCTTTCATGACCCCGTCCGCGCCGTGTGCATGGGCGGCGACGCGCTTGCCAAATTTGTGTGCCTCCTCCACCAGCGCGCGGATCTCGTCTTCGTTGAAATGAGTCGAACCCGGCTCCCCGTCCTCCACCAATACCGCGCCGGTCACGCCGATCTTGATCAAATCCGCGCCGTGTTTTACCTGTTCCCGTACGGCTTTGCGGATCGCATCCACCCCGTCAGCGACGCGGTACATACCCTGGTAATAATCCGCACCGGATTCGGTGATGGAGATGAAGCGTCCCGCCAGGCACATGCGCGGACCTGCAAACTCGCCGCGCTTCACCGCCTCCCTGACGGTGAATTCGATCTCATTCCAGCCGCCGAGGTCGCGGACAGTGGTGATGCCCGCCGCGAGATTTTTCTGCGCGTTACTCAGGATCTTAAGCGCCATGGCGGGATCATCCGCGTGGAACTGACTGTCCACCTCGCCTGACCCGGAGAGATGAACATGCGTATCGATCAACCCGGGCAGGACGTATTGACCGTGCAGGTCGAATTCGATATCAAATCCGCTTGCCGTACCGTTTCCAACATGGATGATTCTTCCGTCTTCAATGCCAATGGACGCGCCTTTCATGACGGGCGAGCCGTTGCCATCGATCAGGCTGCAATTTGAGAGCAGAAATTTCATTGCGGAGTTTCCCCAAAACGCGCCATTTCGTCTTTCATCATTTCATTGAATTCCATAACCACTTTCGGGTCGAAATGGATGCCGGATTGCTCATTGATGTGGTCCATCGCCTTCTTCTTGTCCCATGCCGGGCGGTAGGGACGGTCGGAGGTAACCGCATCCCAGACGTCCACCACGGCAAAGATGCGCGCCGAGAGGGGAATATCCTTGCCTTTCAAACCGCGCGGATAGCCCGTCCCATCCCATTTTTCATGGTGACAGAAGGGAATATCCAGCGCAGGGCGGAGATACTCGATCGGGTAGAGCATATCATAGGCGAATTGCGGGTGCTGGCGCATGATCTTCCACTCATCATCGCTCAGGCTGCTCGCCTTATGCAGGATGGCATCCGGCACGCCGAGTTTGCCGATGTCGTGCAGGAGCGCGCCGCGGCGGATGAAGATCAATTCGCCCTCGCTAATGCCCATCCGGCGCGCCAGTTTTATGGACAGGTCGGTCACGCGCAGGGTGTGACCCTCCGTTTCCCTGTCGCGCAGATCCATGGCACGCGACCAGCCTTCGATGGTGGCATCATAGGCGGACAGCAGTTTTTCATGCGCCACTTCGATGTTGGCGCGTTCATCCAGCAGTTTGCGGTAACGGTTCAGGCGCGTGATGCCGAGCAGGCGCGCGCGCAGTTCGTAGCGGTCATAAGGTTTGGTGATGTAATCATCCGCGCCGGAATCCAACCCGCTGAGCAGGGATTTGCGGTCATCCAGCGCGGTGAGCATGAGGATGGGGATCTCGGCAAGCAGCGGGTCGCTGCGGATGCGGCGGCAAACCTCGAAGCCGTCCATGCCGGGCATCATCACATCCAACAGGATCACATCCGGCAGGATCTGGCGGGCTTTCTCGATGGCTTCCATGCCGTTCTCCGCCATTTCGATCTGGTAGCCCTGCCCCTCCAGAATGGATTCCAATGTATGCCGCCCGGATGGTTCATCGTCAACGATCAAAATAATACTTGCCATGATTTTCTCCTTCGTAATAAAACAATTCGAGTCAACGATCCTTGTCAATTAATCCATATTTGATCGCCAGACGCACCAACCCTGCCAGGTTGCGCACGCCCAGTTTTTCCATGATATTGGCGCGGTGTTTTTCCACCGTCTTCTCACTGATGGACAGGAGTTTCCCGATCCCGCCGCTGGTATGTCCCTCCGCGATCAGTTGCAGGATCTCCTTTTCGCGCGGCGAAAGCGCATCCAACGGATTACTGCTCTGACTGACCTTGGGGCGATATCCGTTCTCCATGATGAGCAGGGAAATGTCCGCGCTCAGGAAGGTTTCATTACGGGCAACGGCGCGGATCGCCCGCAATAACTCGTCGCCCGCCGATGTTTTCAGCACATAGCCTCTGGCTCCGCTTTGAAGCGCCTGCCGCACCAACCCTGCATCGGAATACATGGAAACGAACAGGATATTGACCGGCAGCTTGAGGGCACGGATCTGCTCCGCCGCCTGAATGCCATTCAAACGCGGCATCATAATGTCCAAAACCAGCACATCCGGTTTGAGTTGTGCAACAAGTTCAACCGCCTCCTGCCCGTGGGAAGCCTCGCCGATCACATTGATATCCGAAGCGCGTTCGAGCAGGGCGCGCAGTCCCGCGCGCACCATCGAGTGATCTTCTGCGATCAACACACGGATCATGGGACCTCCAGCGGCAGGAACGCCGAAATGATCGTTCCCTTTGCGGCGGATGAATCGATACGCAGTTCGCCGCCGACCAATGCCATCCGCTCGTGCAGGCTGAAAAGCCCGATCCCATCCTTCGCGGAGGTTTCCACGGCGGAGAAACCCCTGCCATTGTCTTGGACGGTCAGGATCATGGCGCGTTCCTCCACCGTCAATTCAACCCAGACGCGGCTTGCCTGTGAATGTTTGACCACGTTGGTCAGCGTCTCCTGAAGGATGCGGTACAAGGTAATGGCATGAACATCGGACAAGGACGGGAGCTGCGTATCCGCTTCGAAGACGATCGGCAAGCCGCTGCGCAGACCGAATTCACGGCTGTAGGTCTCCAGCGCCGAACGCAGGTCAAGTGTATCCAGCAGCGTCGGGCGGATATCCTGCGCGATCTGGCGCATGCGGTTGATGATCTGGTTGGTGTCGGCAATGAGAAGGTCTATTTCTTTGTTCAGCGCATCGGCTTGCAGGGGCAGTTCCATTTGCAGGTTTTGCAGACGCAGGATGTGCGCAACCAATGCCTGTCCCAGGTCATCGTGCAGTTCGCGGGAGAGGCGTTTGCGTTCCTGTTCCTGCGCACTGACCACGCGCTCCGCCATCTGGCGCAGGTTCTCGCGCTGGGTCAGCAGGGTGCGGTAACGGTCAAGCCGCAGGATGGTCTTTACGCGCAAACGCAGTTCCTGCCGGTCCGCCGGCTTGGTGAGGAAATCGTCGGCTCCGGCTTCAATGCCCCGCAGACGGGAGGCGCGGTCATCAAGGGCGGTGAGAATGATGATAGGGACCTCCGCAAGTTTCGGCGCGGCGCGGAGGCGGCGGCAGACCTCGAAGCCGTCCATGCCGGGCATCATCACATCCAGCAGGATCAGATCCGGCATCATCTCATCCGCCTTTTGCAACGCCGCCGGTCCATTATGCGCGGACATGATCTTATATCCCTGACCATCCAGGATCGATTCGAGCGTTGTAATGCCGAGCGGGTCATCATCCACGATCAATATTTTACTTTGCATCCTGTCCCTTTCGATAATGTCATGAAATATACTTCTCGACCAATTGTGAAAGTTCATCCATCTTGATCGGCTTGCTCATGTAATCGTTCATGCCTGCTTCAAGACAACGCTCGCGGTCGCCGGGCATTGCGAGGGCGGTCAGCGCCACGATCGGGATGTTCCGCAGGCTGCCATCTTTACGGATCTCCCTTGTGGCTTCCACCCCATCCATGATCGGCATCATCACATCCATCAGGATCAAGTCGGGACGTTCGCTCTTTGCCATCAGAATGCCTTCCCTGCCATTGCGCGCCACCAGCACTTCATAGCCTCGATAGCGCAGGTATTCATACAACAGGGTGATGACGATGTCGGTATCCTCGACCAATAGGACCTTTCCCCTGCGCTTCTCACTGGAAACCGGGCTGGGATATGCAACTTCGCCCGGAGCCAACGCCGACACGCTATGCTCCTCCTCGTTCCAGGGCAGGATGATGCTGAAGCGGCTTCCGATGCCGGGCTTGCTTTCCACGGTGATGTGCCCGCCGTGCAGGCGGATCATCTGCGCCACCAGCGCCAGCCCCAGCCCCGTGCCCTGATATTCGCGCGCAAGTCCCGAGTCCAATTGGACGAACGGCTTGAACAAATGCTTGAGATCGTCCTCCTTGATCCCGATGCCGGTATCCCAGATCGTGATCGCCACCTGATTCCGCAGGAGATCGCCTGTCACCTCCAGCCCGATATGTTTGCCCTCCTCCGTGAACTTAACCGCATTGGAAAGCAAATTGACGATGGATTGTTTCAGGCGGCGTTCGTCGCCCATCACAATATGCACGTTCTCCTTGATCTTGAACGAAACGTTGATGTTCTTCTTTTGCGCCAGTTCCTTGATCATGCGCAGGCTGGAGTCGCACAACTTCTCCACATGGATCGGGTGGAAGTCGAGCTTCATTTGCCCGGCTTCGATCTTGGAAATATCCAGAATGTCATTGATCAGCGCCAGCAGGTGACGCCCGCTCTCGTTGATGATGTGGACATATTTCAACTGTTTCTCGTTCAGGTCTCCGATGATCTGCTCTTCCAGACTTTCCGAGATGCCGAGGATGGCATTCAGCGGCGTGCGCAGTTCGTGGCTCATATTGGCAAGGAATTCATCCTTCACGCGCAGGGCATTTTCCATTTCCGTGTTGGCAAGTTTGAGCGCCTCTTCGAACTGTTTGTGCGTGGTGATATCACGGGTGGTGCTCAGGAGCAGCCTCCGCCCGCCGACCTCGATGGGATAGGAATGCAGTTCGAGCGTATGCAGACCGCCATCCGGGTGGTTGTACTGCAACTCGACCGGCGGGATCTTCTCCCCGCCGGCAACCTGGAGCGCATATTCGCGCGCTTTTTCCATTTCCTCCGGCGGGAAAATGTTCAATTGGGAGATATTTCTTCCGCGCAGTCCCGCGCGCGGGATGCGGTGCTGCCCCTCGAACGAGGTGTTGACATCCATCATCGTCCAGTCCACCTCCGACACCAGCACAGGATCAGGCGCGGCGTCGAACAGGAGGCGGGCGTAGGCTTCACTCTCGCGCTGGGATTGCTCGATCTGCTTCCGCTCGGTGATATCCATGCAGATGCCGATCACTTTGTCCGGCGTGCCGTCCTCGGTGAACACCGTGACCGCATTAATGGCGGCATGGCGCACCGAACCGTCCTTTGAGAGCAGCCGAAGCTCGTTATTGAACAGCAGTTTTTCCGTGAACGCCAGGCGCGCGTCGATCTGGGACCCTTCGAGATCGTCGGGATGGATGAATGTCAGCCAGCCTTCCGCCGTCCCGTCGAAGTCTTCGCGCTGCACGCGATGGATGGCATACATGCGGTCATCCCACACAACGACGTTTTCGCGCGGGTTGTACTCCCACACGCCGATCTGACCGGCATGCGTCGCCAGTTCGAGGCGCCGTCTTGCGGCTTCGGTCTGCAGCGTGCGTTCATGCACGCGCTGCTCCAGTTCGGCGTTCAACTGGCGCATTTCCTCCTCGATCAACTGCCGTTCCAGCAGTTCGGACTGCAATTCATGGAACAGGTTCGCGTTCTGGATGGCGATCGCCGCCTGTCCCGCCAGCGTCTCCAGCAGGCGTTCGTCATGTTCGCTGAAGGCGCCCGGCACTTCACTCTCCACCGAAATGGAACCGATCACCTGGTCGCCGGTCTTGATCGGCACATACACGCCCGAACGTATCTCGGGGAACATCCTGACATAGCGCTCATCGCTGTCCAGGTCGGCGACCCGCGCGGTTTTTCCGTGCAATGTGACCCAGCCGCTCAACCCTTTGGACGGATTGAACATGACTTCATTGATCCGTTTGATGTGGTCTTCCGCCTCCTGCGCGCTGATGCCGGGCTGGTGGAAGCCGATCAGTTTCACCCTGCCGGCTCTCGCGTCGTACTCGCGGACGGCGATATGATGCCAGTTCATGTTCTGGTAGAGCGTTTCGATGATCTTCTGCGCGATCTCCGGCGGCGTGAGCAGGCGGTTAATGGCGATACCGCTCCTGTACAGCGTTTCCAGTTCCGAGAGTTGACGGCTGATCGCCCGCTCCGCCGAGATGCCGCGCAGGTAGGTCTGCAGTTTTTCCGCCAATGATTCGAGCAGGCGGCGCTCCTCCATCAGGAAGGGACCTTCATCCTCCTGCGGTCGTTCCTCCAGATACCCCACTTCGATCAGACCGCGCTTGCCGTCCGGGTTCTCGAAGAACTGGCTTTGCATCCACGGCGTTTCGCGGAAGTTGGGCGTGGCGAACTGCCATCCGTTGAGTTTGATGCGCGCGCATGCGACCTCCGGATACAGCCAAGCCGTGGGCAGGGTATGGACGACCGCCTGAAGGACCTCGTCCTCCGGACGGGAATAATCCATGAAGATGCGGGCAACATCGTGCAAGAACGTCAATTCCTTGACGCGCTCTTTCAGGTCGCGGACGAGGCGCTGCCGTTCCTCCTCCGCCCGTTTTCTTTCGCTGATGTCCACGATCGAGACGATGACTCGCGACAGGTCCTCCTCATGCCCCGGCATGGCGGACCAGGTCATCGTGACGTGGATCGGTTCGCCGTCCAGTGTGCGGTCCATTTCCTCGCGTTCGAAATAGGTCATCCCGTTCGCGATATGGACCAATTCGCGCTCGAATTGACGCTCATGTTCTTCCGTGCGCAATAATTGCGTCAGGTCGGTGATCAAATCCTGCTTGCTCTTTGCCCCGAACAACGTGACGGAAGCCTTGTTGGCGTTCAAGATCTTCACCAGCGACGCCATCTCCCGCACCGCTTCGGGATGTTCGGAGAAATACGCCTCGAAATCGGTCACGCCTTGCGACGTTAATTCATCCAACTTCCGCCGCACCGCCGAGAAATCCTCCTCCCACAGGGAAATGGGAGAGTCTTCGAACAGGCTGCGGTAACGCCGCTCGCTTTCCTCGCGTGCGTCGTTCGCCAGTTTTCGTTCGGTGATGATCTCGGAAAACAGGATGATGCCCCCGATCCGACCGTCGGCTTCATGCCAGGGACGGATCTCCCATTTGATCCAATCGATGCTGCCATCCGTGCGGATCAGGAAATCTTCATCCGAGGATTCCACGGCTCCCGCCAGACAGCGGCGGTGGATCGTCTTCCAATTCTCCGGGATCTCGGGGAACACCTCGTAATGCGACCTGCCGATCAGCTCCTGTTCGCCCAGTCTGTAGTCTTTGCGATAGCGCTCGCTGGCGATGATGTACTTCATGTCGCGGTCCATCATGGCGATGGCGGCGGGGGAATGTTGCACGAACAGGCGCAGGATCTCCTCATTGCGGCGGATCTTTTCCTCCACCTGCCTGCGTTCGGTAATATCCTCGCCGATGGACTGGTATTCCACCACGTTTCCCTGCTCATCGAACAGGGCGCGGTCGGTCCAGCGCTGCCAGCATTCCCCGCCGAGCGGGTTGGTGGTTTTATATTCGTAGGTGACGTAGGGCGATTCGCGCGTGAGGGAACTGAATTTCCCGCGCACGATCTCCTTTTCGGGACCCGGGATCAGCGCAAAAAGATCGCTGCCGAGCAAAACATCGTGCGGGATGCCGAAATATTCGCTGTAAAACGAATTGATGAAGGTCAGCGTGCCATCCGGTTTGAAGCGGCAGACCATGGCGGGCATGTCTTCCGCGATGCTGCGATAGCGCTCCTCACTGCTCAACACCGCCTTCTCCGCCGCTTTGCGGTCGGTGATATCGAGCGAAATGCCGCCGATCGATTCCACCTGCCCGTCGGCATTCGTGATCGGGAACTTGATGGTATGGTAACAACACAAACCGTGCGGCGTATTCACCCACTCCTCGATCGTCAACATGGAGCCGCCCTGCGCGACGATGCGGTTGTCGGCGTCGAACTTCTGCGCAGCCTCGGGCGGGAAGAGCTGTGAAATGGGCTGACCAACCGCCAGTTCGCGACCGAGATGCGTGTCCTGTTCCCATTGACGGTTGACCAGTTGGACGAAGCCATCCGGCGAGGTGACATAAATGGAGATCGGAGCCAGGTCGAGCAGGGTGGTGATGAAGTTTCGGGTGCGCCTTAATTCCAATTCTGCCAGCTTGCGGTCGGTGATATCGTTGACCTGTGAGATGAAATTGAGCGGGTTTCCCTCGCCATCGCGCACCAGCGCCACCGACAACAGCGCCCAGACGATGCCCCCGTTCTTGTGGAAATAGCGCTTTTCCATGCTGAAGGATTCAAGTTCGCCCGCCAATAATTGCTGGACGTACTCCAGGTCGGCTTGCAGGTCGTCGGGATGCGTGACCTCCTGGAAGCTCGTTACCAGCAATTCCGCTTCGCTATAGCCGAGAATGGACGACATCATCGGGTTGACCTGCACCCAGCTTCCGTCCGGGTTCGCCAGCGCCATGCCGACGGCGGAGTGCTGGAAGGCGTTCTTGAAGAGTTGTTCGCTCGTGAATAACGCTTCCTCCGCCCGTTTCCGGTCGCTGATGTCGGCGATCTGGGAGATGAAATGCACCGGCTTCCCGTCGTCATCGCGCACCACCGCCACCGACAGGATCGCCCACACGATGCTCCCGTCTTTGTGCAGGTAGCGCTTCTCCATGGTGTAGGTCTCGCTCTCTCCCGCCAGCAAACGCCCGACATTTTCAAGGTCGGCTTGCAGGTCGTCGGGATGTGTGACATCCTGGAAGGACTTTGCGCGCAGTTCCGCCTCCGTATAGCCGAGG